>CAMDBU010000032.1 GCA_945889495.1 Syntrophobacter sp. SbD2
TCACCGCCACCCACATCCCTCTCTGCTCTTCGTGTTTTCGTTTTCCCATCGCCATGCAATAAACTCTACACGATCTCTTCTTCCTGTCGATCCTCATCGCCTCGGTTACCCACTTCATTCTCGACTTTCACCACGGGCTGCTAGCCAAGGGCGCGAATCGGTTGATTTACTTGCCAAGGCTGGAGTCATTGCGTAGGATCGAAGCGCAAGTTGCGTGACGATGAACTATCGAGGGGAAATATTTGCCGCGCTGTTGCTCGGCGCGGTTAGCGCGGCGATGGATGCAACGGCGCAGGATGTTGCCGCCATGGTGCGCATCCCCGCCGGCGCCTTTCTCATGGGTAGCAACAGCGGTCCGGAGGATGAACGGCCGCAGCATCGGGTCGAGGTCGCGGAGTTTTTCATCGACCGAACTAAAGTGACCAACGGGCAATTCGCGCAGTTTCTAAACGCCGTCGGTGCTCTCAGTCCTCAGGGCGAAAAATATTTCGACATCGACGACAACGACGCCAGAGTGCATCGGCGCGACGGCAAATGGTCGGCCGATGCCGGCTTCGAGAACAATCCGGTGGTAGAAGCGTCCTGGTATGGCGCGTTTGCGTACTGCAAGTTTGTCGGCAAACGTTTGCCCACCGAAGCGGAGTGGGAGAAGGCGGCGCGCGGCACCGACGGCCGGAAATATCCGTGGGGCGACGAGCCGCCCGATCGCACTCGCGCTCACTTCGGCGCCGGCTGGAACGATCTGAAACCGGTGGGCAGCTTTCCTAAAGGCGCCAGTCCCTACGGCCTACTCGATGCCGCGGGCAATGGCTGGGAGTGGGTGAGCAGCGCCTATCAATCTTATCCCTACAACCCAAAAGACGGTAGAGAAGACTTGGCCAAGGATGTGGTGCGTGGCACGCGCGGCGGCGGTCACGACGTTCGCGCCGACGAACTGACGACCACCCACCGCGGGCGAAACGTATCGCGCAACCCGCGCGGCGGCCATCACAATATTTCTTTTCGCTGTGCACGCTGATTGTTAACTCCCGCATGCCGATCTTCTACATCATTCAAGGTATCCTCATCGGCCTGGTGGTCGCCGTGCCGGTGGGACCGTTGGGTTTGTTGTGCATCAACCGCTCGTTGATATTGGGCGCGGGCGCTGGGTTAGCGTCTGGCATGGGCGTCGCTAGCGCCGATGCCCTGGCCGCTGGTATCGCCGCCCTGGGGATATCGCTGGTGTCGGATTTCTTGCTCGCGCATCAATTCACCCTGCGTCTGGTCGGCGGGATTTTTCTCTGCATTCTCGGCTATCGGATCTTTCGCACCGAGCCGGCGGCCAAGCTGCCGACGATCAGGGGCAATGGTTTGCTCAGCGCCTACGCGACGACCTTTTTACTGACCTTCTCCAATCCAGTGACGATTATCTCGTTTGTCGCCATCTACGCCGGCTGGCATGTGCCGAGTCTGCATGGCCACTACCTGGCGGCGGCGCTCTTGACCTTCGGCGTCTTCATCGGTTCGGGGCTCTGGTGGATTATCTTGTTCGCCGGCCTAACGTTGTTTCGTTTGAATATCAGCAGCGGTTTTCTTTCCTGGGTGCACCGGGTGTCGGGTGTGGTGATCGTCGGCTTCGGCGTCGCCGTGCTGTTGAGCCTGTCGCCGTTGAAGCAAACTTTGAACATGAATTTTTAACCGCCATGCGCCAAGCCGATGCCATCATGAACCGCGCCAGCGCCACGCCGGAGATCGTCAACGGCGCGTTGGCGCTATTTTATCTTGGCGTAAATTTGTTCCAGTTCTTCGTCTTGCCGCTCTGCTTGTTGCCCGCCGACCCGCGCTGGGGTTGGCTGCTCTTGCCGTTGGCGCTACTCACCAATCCCTTCTGGAGTTTGATTCATGAGGCGATCCACGATCTGCTTCACTCAAATAAATCCGTGAATTCGTTCGTCGGCCGGCTCCTGGCGGTCCTGTTCGGTTCGCCGTTTCGGATTCTCCGGCTGAGCCATCTGCTGCACCATAAGCTCAATCGCATGCCGGCCGAGGGCACGGAGTATTTCGACCGCGACAAAACCACCAAGGCTGCGGCCGCGCCGGGATATTTCTTTCAGATACTGCTCGGCTTGTATTTAGTCGAAGTCATTAGCGCGCTCTGTTTTTTTCTGCCGCGCCGTTGGTTGGATGGATTCCGCGCGCGCTATTTGCCGGCGCACAGCGTCAGCGCCATGCTGATGCAAAATTGGTTGGGTGCTGAGTCGCTCCGCGAGATTCGCCGCGACGGCGCGTTAGTCCTGCTCTGGCTGGGGTCGGCGTACTACCTGTACGGCGCCCATTGGCCGCTGCTACTCGGCGCGCTGGCGGCGCGCGGGGTGCTGATCTCGTTTCTCGACAACGTTTATCACTACGAGACGCCGGTGAGCGATGTCTTCTTCGCCAAAAACTTAAAACTGGCGAAGCCGTTGGCCAAGCTGCTGTTGAATTTCAACCTGCACGGCATTCATCATATCAATCCGGCGATCTCCTGGATCGATCTACCGAGAGCGTTCGAGGCCCAGGCGGGGAAATATCATGGCAGCTATTTTGCCACCGCGCTGGGCCAACTGCGTGGCCCGATCGCACTGCAAGACCTGCCCCAGGGTGCGCCCGTGCTGCGGGTCCGTCCCTATCTGTGAGCTTGCTTACGCAGTAGTAGGACGGAAAACCAATCTTGTGGGTCGCTGTAGTGGGCCACCGGTTGCAGGCCGATAAAGCTCAGCTGCTCCTGCAAACGGTTGGCTTCGAACTTGCGGCTGATCTCGACCAGGATGCGCTCGTCGCGCTGCCAGATGAATTCTGCCTTGGCGCTGGGGAAGCGGATGGTTTGATTTTCCTTCGCCACCGCGTACATCTCGATCTGCTGCCACTCGGGGTTGAACCATGAGTGGTAGCGCATCTTCTCGCGGGCGAAATTGCCGCCGAGCAGCCGGTTGATGTTCTGGAAGACGTTCAAGATAAACGCCGCGGTGATGCCGCGGCTGTCGTTGTAGGCGGGTTGCAAAATATTTTTGTCTTTGACCCGGTCGGCGCCGAGCAGCAGGTAATCGTTGGGGCCCATGGCTTCGGCGAGGGCGCGGAAGAAGCGCGGGAAGTCGGTCTGGTTGAAGTTGCCGATGGTGCTGCCGAGAAAGACAAACAGGGTCGGCAGATTTTTGTCGACGGCGGCGAAGCCGGCGTCGTAGCGCGCGTGGATGCCGTGAAATTCTATTTGCGGAAAATCCCGCCGCACCGCGGCCTGCGACGCGATCAGGCCGGCGGCGCTGACGTCGATGGGCGCGAACAGGCAGTGGCCGCGCTGGCGCAGCTGTTCGGTGAGCAGATGGATGGTTTTTTTACTGTAACCGGCGCCGAGTTCGACGATGCATTCCACGGCAGCCGCGGCGATGATATTCTTCGCCTGGGCTTCGAGGATGCTGTTCTCGGTGCGGGTTAAATAATACTCCGGCAGCTCGCAGATCTCCTCGAATAGCTCCGAGCCCTGGTCGTCGTACAGATGATAGGCTTCGAGCCAGCGCGGTTGATCCCATAGGGTGGTCAAGATCGACAAGGTCGGCACCGCGTCGAGATCGGCGCCGCGCCGGGACCAGATACCGTCATGTTGGGAGGTCCAGTGCGGGCTTTGATCGGCGGCGAAAATAGTCGGCAGTGTTTGCTTTTTCATGGACGGGAAGACTATAAAAGAAATTGACTGTGGATGCGACTGGGGCAAGAGGAATTCAGGACAACCCAAGATTCCGTCATGCCGGTGAAGACCGGCATTCAGGTTGGGCTTGGGCGGTCGCAGCGAAAACCTGGATTCCCGCCTGCGCGGGAATGACGGAATAGTGAACCCGAGATTTTTCGAATCTATAAACAGCCTCGAAACCGCCATTGAATTTCGCGATGTCAGCTTTGTCTTGCCGAGCGGCAAGACGCTGCTGGCTCATCTCAATTTGCAGGTCGGCCGCGGCGAGACCTTGGTGCTGCTTGGGCGCAGCGGCTCGGGCAAGACCACGACCATGAAATTGATCAACCGCTTGATCGATCCTAGCGCCGGCCAAGTGATCGTCGACGGCAAGCCGACGGTGGAGTGGGACGCGATCCAACTGCGCCGGCGCATCGGCTATGTGATCCAGGAGATCGGCTTGTTTCCCCATCTGACCATCGAGCAAAATATCGGCGTGGTGCCGCGGCTCGAAGGCTGGGAGCCTGATCGCGTCGCCGCGCGCGCGCGCCAGTTATTGAATCTGGTCGGCCTCGATGCCGACCGCTTCGCCGATCGCTTTCCGCGCGAGCTGTCGGGCGGCCAGCGCCAACGGGTTGGCGTGGCGCGCGCGTTGGCCGCCGATCCGCCGGTGATTCTCTTGGACGAACCCTTCGGCGCCCTCGACCCGATCACCCGGCGCGACATTCAACAGGAGTTCAAGAGTCTGCAGCAGGAGTTGGGCAAGACCATGGTGTTTGTCACCCATGACATCGCCGAGGCGTTCGTCCTCGGTAGCCGCATCGGCCTGCTCAAGGATGGCGAAATGGTTTTGCTCGGCGTCCCCGCCGAGCTGCTCGAATCCTCCCACCCGGAAGCGCGCGCCTTTGCCGCCTGCTTTCACGACGGCCAGGCGATCGGGAGGCCGGCGTGAGCTTGATCGAGTTTTTGCTCAACAATCGCCGTGAGTTCGGCGAGCTCGTGTTGGAACATTTATTCCTGGTGATCATGTCCACCGGCATCGCCGTGCTGATCGGCGTGCCCTTGGGCATTTTGCTCACCCGCCGGCCGGCGCTGAGCAAGCCGATTCTCGGCTTCGCCAACATCATGCAGACGGTGCCGAGCCTGGCGCTGTTCGGCTTTCTGATCCCGCTGAATATTTATTTGTTCCAGTTCAAAATCGTCGGCGGTATCGGCGCGCGCACGGCGATCGTCGCGCTGGTGCTCTATTCGCTGTTGCCGATCATCCGCAATACTTTTACCGGTATCAGCAACGTCGACCCGGCGATCCGCGACGCCGGCCGCGGCATGGGGATGACCGACCGGCAGTTGCTTCTGCAAGTCGAGCTGCCGCTGGCGCTAGGCGTGATTCTCGCCGGTGTGCGCGTCGCCACCGTGATCTGCGTCGGCACCGCGACCATCGCCGCGGCCATCGATGCCGGCGGCTTGGGGCGCTATATCTTTCGCGGCCTGCGCGCCAACGACAACACGTTAATCCTCGCCGGCGCGGTGCCGGCGGCGCTGATCGCCATCGGCGCGGATTTGCTGCTCGGCTATTTCGAGAAAACCATTCAGTTGGGCGTGATGGTGCGCGGCAAGGGGAAAAAACTGCTCTGGTCCAGTGGTCTGGTACTGTTGGCGATTGTCGGCGGGATTTATCTGTTCAGCGGCAAGAGCGGCGGCCGCATCGCCGTCGGGTCAAAAGACTTCACCGAGCAGGTGATTCTCGGCGAGATCGTTGCCCAGGCGATCGAAGCCAAGACTGGAGCGCAAGTCACGCGCCGCTTCGATCTCGGCGGCAATCTCGCCCATGAGGCGCTCCTCGGCGGCGAGATCGATATCTACGTCGAGTACAGCGGCACGGGACTGCTGGCGATCTTGAAAGAGAAGCCTTTGGCCGATCCGCAGGAAGTGTTGCAGCGTGTGCGCTCGGAGTACGCCAAGCGCTTCAAATTCGAATGGACCGAGCCGCTGGGCTTCAACAATACTTTCGCCATACTCGTGCGCGGCGACGATGCCAAGAAGTTCGGTTTGAAGACGGTCAGCGATGCGGCGAAGATTTCTCATCAGTGGCGCGCCGGCTTCGGCCAGGACTTCATGTCGCGCGCCGACGGCTATCCAGGATTTTCCAAAGCCTACGGACTGCACTTCGAAGCTACCCGCGAAATGGATTTGTCGCTGACCTATCGGGCGCTGGCGGAGAATCAAGTCGATCTCATCGCCGGCAACTCCACCGACGGTCTGATCAGCCGCTATGGCTTGTTTCAACTAGAAGACGACCGCCACTACTTCCCGCCCTACGACGCCGTGCCGGTGGTGCGCCAGGCGACCCTGGAAAAATATCCAGCGCTGCGCGGCGTGTTGAAAGAGCTGGGCGGCATTCTTACCGTCGACGAAATGCGCAAGCTCAATTATGCCGTCGACGGCGAGAAGCGGCTGGCCAAGGATGTGGCGCGGGAGTTTTTGGAGCGTAGAGGTTTGCTTGGCCGGAAGTGAGCGAGAGCGCGTCGGGTTACGCTGCGCTAACCCGACCTACGCGATATTGTTTGGGTGAGTTTGGAAGGTGGATAGGTGACGTTCGCAGTTTCATGAATTATTGGCCGCGAAAGGAATATGAAAAATCGTGATTCCTCCGTTTAACGAAGAGGGATTGCTGCCCGATGGCATTCACGACTGCACGATGGACGAAGCGGCGGAGCGCTTCGGCGTGTTTCAGAGCAGCGACCGGCGTCCGCAATTATGGGCGAGGTTTGCTGAGTTCATGCGTGAAGCGATGGCATGCCGATTTATCGAGGCCGTGCTGGTAGACGGGAGTTTTGTTACCGCTATTTCTAACCCTAATGATATCGACCTTGTTCTGGTAGTGTCTGCAAGCTATGATTTTTCCGCAGATTCGGCGCCCATGTCTATAATCTGCTGGCCCAGCGCAGGGTGCGGAGACGGTTCGGCTTTGATATAGTGGTGGTGAAAAACGGCAGCGACAATCTGGCACAATCCGTTGCCTTCTTTAAGCAGGTCAAACAACGGCCCGGCGCAATGAAGGGAATTTTGAGGATAAAGCTATGATCGAGACTAGCGAGCAACTTTATCAAGCCATCGAACAAATGGGCCGGATGCAGCGCGTCCTTGAGTCCTATCGCAATGAAATTTTGACTCAGAACCCGTGTAACTTCGCCATGCTCGCAGAGGGCCCGCTGGAACAACTCCGGCAATTACAACAACAGATTGGCGAGTATTGCCAGCGCTTCGAAGCTAACGGAAACACTGCAAACACCTGATGCTCGGTTATCCGTGCCTGTTGAGCGCTGGTGGAACACCAAGTGGATAACATCGCCGGTAATTCCACCGATGGGCTGATCAGCTGCTACGGCCTGTTTCAGCTGGAGGACGACCGGAGATATTTCCCGCCCTACGACGCTGTGCCGGTGGTGCGCCAAGCGACCCTGGAAAAATATCCGGCGCTACGCGGCGTGTTGAAAGAGTTGGGTAGCGTTCTCACCGTCGATGAGATGCGCGAGCTCAACTTTGCCGTCGACGGCGAAAAGCGCCAAGCCAAGGATGTCGCGCGGGAGTTTCTCGTTGCCAAGGGTATTTTAAAGTGAGTTCCATGGTGTCGGACTACGCTGTGCGCATCCGACCTAACCGTTGATTGATTCGATAGCGTTGGCCGCACGGTTACAATTTGCGGTTTTTTCGCGTCATGTTGTTGAATCTTTGGCGCTGCAGTTGTTACATGAAATTTATCAGGCTTTGCGGAGGTGCATGATGGCGAAGGTCGCAGGTTTCATCGATGCGGACGGTCATGTGGTCGAAAGCGACGCCGAGTTGCTCGATTTTCTGCCGAAGCCGTATCGCGGCCGCTCGGATCTGCTCGCTTTTCCGTTTTTTCCGACACTCGATGGTTTTCATCGCCAGGCGCGCCGCGTAGCCGACGGCAAAGGGCGCTACATCGCCAAAGGGAGCTTGGTGGAATGGCAACAGTTTCTCGATGAAGACCAGATCGCTTGGTCGGTGCTTTATCCGACTGCCGGCCTCACCTTCGGTTTGATCCGCGACCAGGACTGGGCTTGCGCGGTCGCCACCGGCTACAATAATTATCTTTACGAGACTTTCACCAAGCCGGAAGCCCGGCTTAAGGGTATGGCGCTGATCCCGCTGCAGTCGATTCCCGATGCGGTAAAAGAATTGCAGCGTGCCGTCAAAGAGCTCGGCTTTGTCGGCGCGGTGCTGCCGGCGGTGGGGCTGCGTCAACCATTGGGCGATGAAAAATACTTTCCGGTCTACGAAGCCGCGGAAAAGCTCGGCGCGTTACTGACCGTGCACGCCGCGCCGACCCAGGGGATCGGTGTCGATAGTTTCGACCGCTTGATCGAAGTGCGCACGCTGAGCCATGGCTTCGGCCAGATGGTGCAGATGACCAGCATGATCTACCAAGGCGTCTTCGACCGCTTCCCCAAACTCAAGATCGCCTACGCCGAAGCCGGCTGCGGCTGGGTGCCGTATCTGCTCGAACGCATGGACATGGAGTATGAGCACCGTAACACCCAGGTGCCGCAATGCAAAAAATTACCTTCCGAACATCTCAAGAGCGGACGGGTGTTTATTCATTGCGAACTGGAAGACCGTGCGATCCCACAGGTTGCCCAGCTGCTGCGTGACGATATCTTGTTTTGCGCCAGCGATTTTCCCCATGAGCCGCGCAGCGAATTTCGCGAGAATGTCGAACGGTTCATGGCGCGGCAAGATATTGGCGCGGACACCAAGCGAAAAATGTGCTTCGAAAATCCCAAGCGGATGTATCCACTGGCGTTGCGGTGATTCACACCTATTCGCGACGCGACGGACCGCGCGTTGGGTTCCGGATAGGGGCGAAAATTGTTTTGCCCCTACAGCTCGATGAACGATTTGAAAACTACCGGTGCTTTTAGCGCGCTTCGTTACCCCGACTATTTTTGGTTTTGGTCGAGCTATTTCGTATCCAACGTCGGTTCCTGGATGCAGAGCATCGCCATGGGCTGGCTGCTGTTCGAATTGACCGCGTCACCGCTTTATCTCGGACTATTCAGTTCTCTGCGCATGGTGATGTTGCTGAGTTTTTTCATCATCGGCGGGATTCTGTCCGACCGCATCGACCGGCGCAGAGCGATGCTATGGATACAGTTTATCGCCGCCGGCACTTCGCTGATTCTCGCGCTGTTGGTATCCACTCATGCGATCCAAGTCTGGCATATCTTCGTGCTCGGCGCGGTCACCTCGACCACCTGGGCCTTCGAGCAGCCGGTGCGCCAGGCGTTGTTACCGCAGCTGGTGCCGCGCGATGTTCTGGTCAACGCCCTGGCGCTCAATGCTGTGACCTGGAACGGTGCCGGTTTGCTGGGGCCGAGTTTGGTGGGGATCTCCGTCGGTACCATCGGCATCGATGGCTGCTTCTACGTCAACGTCGTCAGTTACCTGGCGGTGGTGGCGGCGCTGATCCGGCTGCGCGTGCCGGCCAACGTTCAAGAGCCGGGACGCGGCACGGTGGTGCAAAGTCTGCTAGGCGGCTTTCGCTACGTGCGCGGCGAACCGGTGATCTTTACGTTTCTCGTGGTGTCGGCGATTTTTAATATCTTCGGCCGATCCTACGTGACGCTGCTCCCTGTGTTTGCCAAGGATGTTTTGCATGTCGGGGCTTCCGGCTTTGGCTTTCTCGCCGCTGGACCGGGGCTGGGAACCATCTTTGGTTCGCTCACCTTGGCAAGCTTGGGGAGAGTGGAAGCCAAGCGTTGGCTGATGGTCTCCATGCTTGTGGCTTTTGCGGTTGTCCTGTGCGGCTTCGCCGTGGGGCGTAACTTCTCCATTGCCGTTGCGCTCTTGGTTGTCATCGGCGCCCTGAGCACGGTATTTGAGACACTGCTCAGTACGTCGATTCAATTGCGCGTGGAGGAATCGTTTCGCGGCCGGGTGTCGGGCTTCTACGGTTTGACCGGCGGTGGCTTGCGCGAGTTTGGCGGTATGCAGGCGGGCTTCGTCGCCGAGTGGAGCAGCGCGCCGACGGCGATCGTTGCCGGCGCGCTGGTGCTCGCCGTGGTCGGTTACATGTTTCTCGGCGCCCGCCTCAAGCGCAGAGCGAGTTAGCGAGAAGAGATTGGTGAGGAAATCATGACATTGGGAAAATATTTATTACTGGTTGCGGCGCTGGCGATGGGATTTTCGCCAGGTTCGCTAGGCGCCCAGAAGCTCGACCGCGCCGTACTCGCCTACGGTTCCACCGGCGCCAACCTGACGCCGTTTTGGGTGGCGCGTGAGGCCGGGTTGTACAAGCAGTATGGCCTTGAAGTCGACATCGTGTTTTTTCGCGGCAGCACGATTGCGATCAATGCCCTGGCGACTAAGGACGCCCACTTCGGCGCCTTTGGCGCGAGCTCAGCGGTGCTGGCGAAATTGGGCGGCGTCGACACGGTGCTGATCGCCACGGCGGCGCCCGGGCTCCTCTTTTATCTGGTCACCAAGAAAGAGATTCGCAACGCCAACGATTTGAAAGGCAAGCGCATCGCCATCAGCCGGCCAGGCACCGACTCCGATCTCGGCGCGCGGGTCGCGGTGCAACGCTTGGGTTTGAACGAGAAGGATGTGAGCTTCATCAGCTTGGGCACCGACACCGAGCGGGTGGCGGCGATGGTCCAGGGCGTGGTCGACGCGACGGTAGTCACGGTGTCCGGTTACGTCACCGCGCAGAAGCTCGGCTTCCACTCGATCCTCGATTTGGGCCAGGCGAATATTCCCTACGAAGCCGCGGGCTTGATCACGACGAGAACTCTGATGCGTGACAACTCAGAGTTGGTCATGAAATACGTCAAAGGCTTCGTCGCCGCCATTCACTACGCCAAGAACAACCGCGAGCCGACGCTAAAAATTCTTAGCAAATACATGCGCACCGACGACCGCGACGTGCTAACCGCCAGCTACGATTACTTCGTCGGCCGGATCATCCCGCGCGCGCCTTACGTCAGTGAGAAAGGTTTGCAAGCGGTGATCGACTTCATCCGCCAGCGCAATCCGCAAACGCCCCAAGTGAAAGCGGCGGACTTCATGGACAACCGTTATATCAAAGAATTGGACGACAGCGGGTTTATCAAGGCGCTGTATAGCCGGTAGATTCGCTGGAATCTTCTACGGGAGCGCGGACATTCCTGTCCGCGGGTTGAAAAACCCGCGCTCCCGTGACGGAGCAACGCAGCCTGCGGGATGAGGTGCTGCGCTTAGCTAAAGATATCTTTTGCGGCGAGAGTGAAATTTGTGAACGGCGGCATCGACATTGGAGCATCGCCCTGTAGGGTCGCAGCCAAGCGATAACTATCCGCGTTCAAAAGATAGACTTCGACGGCTTCTTGCTCGGGATCGACGATCCAATAAGCTGGCACACGGTGGCGCGCGTAAATATGCGCCTTGGTTACGCGGTCGGTACGGCTGGTACTGGGTGACAGGATTTCGACAATCAGATCCGGTGCCCCTTCAATAGCGCGATTTGTGAGGATGCTTTGACGAGCCTTCGCGACGAACAGCAGATCTGGCTGAAGTATGGACGTGGATTCAAGGATGAGATCGACAGTGGCATGGTAGAGTTTGCCCAAGTCTTTTTTTCTTATGTGTTGGCTGAGAAGAACGATTAAATTTATCGACACTGTCTGGTGCTTCAGGTTCGGCGCTGGCGTCACGGCGAGTTCTCCTTCCAGAATCTCGTAGCGGTTGCCGTCGTTGGGTATGGCTGCGTAATCCTCGTAGGTGAAAATGATTTTACCTTCGGAAATAGTCATCGGTATGGACATGGAAGCCTCGCGCCTGAGTATTATTTTTACCACCCTGGCGGAAGGGGGTCAATGTAAACCGAAACAGCCGACTACGGCTGGCTGTTCTTGATTAGCTGGGCGTAGAAGTTTATGCAGCGCAGGTAATCGCTGACCGCGATGCGTTCGTCGATGCCGTGGTATCTCTTGGTGTCGGCGGCGGTCAGCGTGATCGGCAGGAAGCGCAGGACATTTTTCGTCAAGCCGGCGTAATGGCGCGAGTCGGTGGCGGCGACTAGCAACGAAGGCGCGACCACTGCTTCGGGCATGGTCTGGCGGATGGTGCGCTCGACCAGTTTGAAGCTGGAGCTGTCGCTGTCGGTGACGGCCGATGGCTCCATGCGAATCGCCAGCGGCGTGAGTTTTACCTGTGGGTCGTCGATGGCTCTGCGCACATGTTCCAGCGCGCTGGCGGTGCTTTCGCCCGGCATGATGCGTAGATTGATCACCGCGCGGGCTTGAGTCGGCAAAATGTTTTCCTTGACCCCGGCGTTGAAGAATGTCGGCGCCATTGTCGTGCGCAGGATGGCGTCGGTGAGCGGTGACTTGGCGAGCTTATTGGCGATCATTGGTTCGAAGAGCCAGAGGTTGGTCAAGGCGATTTTATTTATGCCGGTCATTTCCGGGCCGAGGTAATCGAACATCGCTCGGGTCGGGCCGCGCAGTTTGGCCGGGAAAGGCGTGGCTTCGAGCCGCTGCAGGGCGCGGTTGATGCGGCCGATGGCGTTGTCTTGGGTCGGGATCGAGCTATGGCCGCCGGCGGCAGCGGCGCTCAATTCAACGCTCAAATAGCCTTTCTCGGCGATGCCGACGAGGGCCACCGGCGCGGCGACGCCGTCGATGATGCCGCTTAGAATATTCATCCCTTCGTCGAGAACATATTCCAACTGGACGTTGCGCGCGGCCAATGTCGCGGCGATGTTCGCCGCGCCGTCGTGGCCGCCGATCTCTTCGTCGTGACCGAAGGCGAGGTAGATGGTGCGCGCCGGTTGGAATCCGTTGTTCAGCAAATGCTCCACCGCTTCGAGGATCGCCATCACGCTGGCTTTGTCGTCCATGGCGCCGCGGCCCCAAATGAAACCGCCGGCGATTTGTCCTGAGAACGGTGGGTGGGTCCAAGACTGCTCGCTGGCCGGATCGATGGGCACGACGTCCATGTGCGCCATCAACAAGATCGGTTTGAGCTTCGGATCGCTGCCTTGCCAAGTGTAGAGCAGGCTGTGCTGACTGACGGTTTCTCGCGCCAAGCGCTTATGAAGCGCGGGAAATGATCCGCTAAGAAAGTCCTGAAAGCGCTCGAACTCAGCCTGGGATGCCGAGTCGACCGGTGCGACCGTGCGATGGCGAATCGCGTGGCTCAGCCGTTGGGCGGCGGTATCGACGTCGATTTGAATCGGTGCCGCGGGAGCGACGGCGATCTGGCGCGACGCGGAGCGCAGAACCCCGGTGGCGAGCGCGCCACCAAGGACAGCGGTGCCTAAGGCGAGCACGCCAAGAAACTTTTTCATGCAGCTCCGGGGTAGCAACTTTGGGAGATGACGGCAAGCCGCTCATGGATAATGGATAATTAAAAATTGATAATGGAGAATGACGGAGCAAGTTTGGCTGGCTGCGGCAAACCGCTGGCGCAGGTTGGCATCCATCTTCAGCAATTCGGTGAGCTGCAAAAAACCGGATTCCGGCCTTCGCCGGAATGACGGAAACAGGAAGTCGACTTTGTGTGCCTGAAAACTAGCAGGGGAGATTTGAGTTCGAGTTGGCCGGCTGCGGGGAGTGTCCCCGCAGCCGCTGTCGAGGTTTATTGGTTAGTAAGTGCGTTCGCGCTTACGGACGATCCGGCCCGCTTCAATTGGGTTGCCTTCGTCGTTATAGATGCGCGTGCTGGTAAAGCCTTCGGGCCAGATTGAGGTCATCCACTGGCGGATATTGAAGCCAATGCGAATCTGGGTAATCGGATTTGGGTTTTCGTTAATGTGCTGGTGTTCCCACATGGCCGGCGGGACATAGAGAACGTCGCCGGCTTCCCAAGGGATGCGCTTGCCCTGCATGTCGGTAAAGCCTTTACCTTCGACCGCGTAGACGACCGCTTCAAGATGTTTGTGTCTGCCGCTCTCGTGGAAGGCCGGCTCGATCCAGCGATTGGTAATCGCCACGCTGACGGCACGGAAGCCGTTCTTGGGCACGACCAGATAGTTGGAAAAGTCGTGCTGGTTTTTGGTCGCGGCGATGGCGCCCTGGGGATTGTAACTTTCGCCGTCCGGCAACTTTTCTTTGTTGGTCGGCGCCTGCTCAAGATGGATAATCGCGCGGGTTTTGTCGGGGTAGTATTGCGACGTCTCCTCGGGCATGGCGGCGATCCGCGATGGATCGTTGGGGCCGCAGGTCTCGATCTGCTCGAGGCGCGCCACCCGCAGGAAGGCTTCGAGATCGAAGCACATGCCATGCAGGATCAAGACCGGCACGTTGCCGGTATTGAAATGTTGATGCTCGGCCCAAAATGGAATCTGCAGCGTGCTGCTGGTGTGCCAATTGAAACGCTGGCCATTGATAATGCTGAAGCCTTCGCCTTCGAGGATATGCATCGACTCTTCACCATGACGATGCTTGCCGGTATGCCAGCCCACCGGAATTTCCGACTTGAGCACGTTGCTGCCCATGGTGGCGAAGCCGAGATGGTTGGCAACCATCAGCTTCACTTTGACATCATGAGGCGTTGAAACCCATGGAATGTCTTTATCCGCGGCTACCAGGCGGCCGACTTCAAGTTCGTCTTGGAGTCTATGGGGTGTTTCGAGCCACTGTTCGTAAAAGTTCTTTGCCATGATGATTCCCTTTGTCTGTGAAATTATTAATCGGCGATTTGCTGCGCCAAAGACTCTTTCTTCAGCAACTTGGCGACGAAGTGGCGCATAGCGAAACGTTGGCCATCGCGCATGCTGCGCACGGTGCCATTCTTCACCGCGGCGATCAGATCGGTTTTCAACGTGCTCTGCTGGGCGCCGGTCAATTGCCCGATGGCTGGAATTTGCTGGACCATCTGTAGCAGCGTTTCCAGATCCGGATAGTCGACGACATAGCTCAGGAAGCGATCGCGAATCGCTTCGTCGATCAGATCCGGGCGGTTGCTGGTCAAAACGATCGTCGCGCGCGAGGTGTCGAGATCGTCGATGGAATGAAAGAAAACGCTGTCCTGAGAAAAGTGCCACTCTTTGGCGTGTTGGCTACCGCGCGCCATGAAAATCGATTCGACGTCGTCGAACAGCAGCACCGAGCGCTGCCCCTGGGCCGTGAACCCCGATCTTGCGTGAAGGAAAATATCGCGAATTCTTTCTTCGCTCTCGCCATATCGTGAGCGCGAAATCTCGCCGCCATCGACAAACGCCAATGCGACCGGCGGCTCATCCTCGGCCTCGAACCGGCGACCGAGTTCATAGGCCAGCCGTTTGGCCAGCGTGGTCTTGCCGGTGCCGGGAGGACCGCTGAGCATGAACCCTTTTACCAGGCCGCGGGTGGTTCCGGACCGCCATTGATATTCGGTGATGGCGGCGATCTCTTGTAACAGATCGCGGTAACGGTCGCCGACCATTTCACTGCCGCGGACCACGCCGGTGTCGTCGGTGCCGCCAAAAAGCAATGACAGCTTTTCGAACGAAATGACGTTGCCCGCCGATAGATGATGATGGCCTTCGTTTGATTGCATCTAGTAGAATCCCCCAGAGAAAAGCACAAACCAGGATGCTATTCTAACCGACAAAAATATCAAGAGCGTTGGCTTTCCTCGGAGGGGAGATTAACCACGAAAAACACGAAAGACACGAAAATCGGAATACAATCCGGAGTAACCTTTCGTGTGTTTCGTGGTTAAATTCTTCCTCTTAATCTTTAAATCGGAAAGTCCTTGGGATTGGGCGACGAGGTTAGCTCAAATGCGTTGAGCGTGCAGGAGATCATCGCGTAGTAGCCAATGGTGGCGGTGAGTTCGACCAGGCCGGCGACGCCCAGGCGCGCGCGCAGCGACTCGACCGCGGCTTCGCTGACGCGATGTCGATAAATCAGATCGCGCGCGTAGTCGACGATCTCGGCTTCGTCCGGCGGCAGGCCGGTGGTCGGCTGGCGTTGGTGCACCGCGACCAAGGTTTCTCTGCTGACTTTGTTTTTCTCGGCGTTGCGCACGCTGGCGGCCCATTCATGGATGCAGTCGAATTCGCGCGACGCGGTCATGGCCGCTAACGTGCGCACCTTGGGTTCGAGCTTGCCGTCGAAGCGCAGGTAGCCGCCCAGGCTGGCGGTATGATCGGCGATGGGCGGGACGTGGAGCAGCGCCGGAAAGCAGCCGCGCACCTCGCCGCGGCTTTTTCCGATGGCTTCGTAAACCAACCGATGCTCGGGCGTTAAACTTTCCTTATTTTCCACTAACGGTATTCTTGGCATGATTCCTCCCTGTGATTCTGGTTTATTGCACAAAGGCTTGCTAGCGCAAGGCTCGGAGCTGGCAATAATTTGCCGAAGAAATTCTTGCAAGCCGAGCGAAGTTTTTCTATAGATTTCCCTATGGCCGGCTTCGCCCAAAGTAAGAACGACGATTCGAAGATGATGCTGGGCTTCATCGTGCGCCGCTGCGCGGCGGATCTTGGCCACACGCCGTCGCCCGACGAGTTCGCTAGGTGGGCCAACGGCGATAGCTTGAAAGGCAGTCGCTTTTGTCTGTTCGGCAAAGAGATCTCGCCCATGGCGGCCAAGCTGATGTTCAGCCAACCGGGACGGCTGGTGACCGTCAGTCCCGACGGCATGGCGCGCCTGTCGAAGAGCGGCGGCCGCTAACCGCCGCGCCGCACCGTTCGGTTCTGGTCACATTCCCGATCGTCAACTTTTTCTCGACTTCGAATTCTCTCGGCGCTATAGCTGGCCCATCGTCGGTGCGAGGAGCTTTTATGGAAGAACAAATCCGCAATCTGTCGGCGCGCTATGGTTGGCATCTGAGCGACGACGAAGTACGCCGCATCGCCGCCGAAGCGCGGGTGCAAGAGCAAGTGCTGGAGCGGCTCAAGGAAGTCGATCTCGGCCAGATCCGGCCGGTCATGGGAGTGTTCAAGACGCGGCGCGCTGGCGCCACCGGACGGAGGCGGAAATGATCGACATAGAATTGGACCAATGGACCGTCGCCGGACTGGCGCCGGCGATCAAAGCCAAGAGAATCTCCGTCCTCGATGTCACCAAGCAGTGTCTAGATCGCATCGAACGGCATAACCCGGCGATCAATGCCTTTCAGACCGTCATCGCTGAATCCGCCTTGAAGCAGGCGCGCGTCCTCGACCGCGAATTGCGCGCTGGCAAGTGGCGCGGGCCGCTGCACGGCATGCCGTTCTCGATCAAAGATAATTTAGCCACCCGCGGCGTCAAAACCACCGCCGGGGCGAAGCAGCTGTCCGATTGGATTCCCGCTTACGACGCCACGGTGGTCGAGAAGTTGAAAGCCGCCGGCGCGGTGATCCTCGGCAAGACCAATATGCATGAATGGGCATCGGGCTCGACGACGATTAACCCTTACTATGGCACGACCGCCAATCCCTGGGATCGCCAACGCATCGCCGGCGGTTCGAGCGGCGGTTCGGCGGCGTCGGTGGCGGCGAGTTTTTGCTTGGGCTCCATCGGCACCGATAATGCCGGCTCGGTGCGCCATCCGGCGTCGCTGTGCGGCGTGGTCGGTTTGAAGGCGACCTTCGGCCGGGTCAGCCGTTACGGCGGCGTGCTCGGCACCGGCGGTTTTTCCACCGATCATTTTGGACCCTTCGCCAAGACCGTGAAAGATTGCGCCTTGATGCTTCAAGCGATCGCCGGGTCGGATTTAAAAGATCCGCTAAGCGCGCGCGAGCCGGTGGTGAAATATTCCAGCGCCATCGGCAAGCCGGTTAAAGGCATGCGCGTCGGGCTCATCGCCGGCTACTTCGACGAGTTTATGAGCAGCGAGGTGCGCGCCGCATTCGCCGCCGCGGTGGCGCAGTTGAAAGCCCTCGGCATGAAACCGGTCGAGCTGAAAATTCCTTACACCGACATGATCGCCGCCGTGCAGTTGGCTACCAGCCGAGTCGAGAATGTCGCCACCGCCGATGAGTATTTAAAAAACTCACCGCGCGATTACAGCCAGCCGCTGTTTCACCGCCATATCAAGTCGCTGCTGATTCCCGCCGATGTCTATGTGACCGCCCAGCGGGTGCGGCGCTTGATCTGCGAAGGCTTCGAAGCGGCCTTCGATAAGGTCGACGTCATGGTCGCGCCCACGGTAGGCTCGCCGGCCCAGACCATCGAGGAATGCCGCCAAGGTTTCGCTATCGTCGACGGCAAGCGCGTCGCGCTGCAGGAAGAGCGCGGTACCACCGGCACGCTGTGCACGATCCCCTTCAACGTCACCGGCCTGCCGGCGATGAGTCTGTGTTGCGGCTTTTCCGCCCAAGGCTTGCCGTTGGGTATGCAGATCGTTGGCGCACCCTTCGACGAAGCGCGGATCTTTCAAGTCGGTCATGCCTACGAACAGGCGGCAGGGTGGTGGCGCGAGCGGCCGAAGCTCGATTAGTTAAATCTAATATTCCCCGCTGCTTGCGGCGGGCACAACTAAATGGGGTTTCCAAAGGGGGCGAGCATCCCCTTTGGTCGCGAGCGGGGTTCATACCCCGCTCGCGAAATGCCAGGTTGAATTAGGGCGGGGTTCTGTTTCGAGTCCGGTTGACGCGCCTATGCCAATGGGTCATTCCGTGTTACTATCGCTATGGTCATTCGAAGTGGACCACTGGAGGTGTTATGGCGCGGATGGTGTCAAAATCACAGTTCAAACCTAAAGCCCTAAACTATTTTCGCCAAGTCGAGCAGAGTGGCAAGGAGCTTGTGATTACCGATCGCGGCAAGCCGGTGCTGAAGCTGGTGCCTTACACGGAGAAGCCCGCCGCTTGGTTGAAGCCTTTACGCGGGTCGGTCAAGAAATATCTCAATCCCACGGAACCGGTGGCGGCGGAGGACTGGGAAGCACTGCGATGATCGTCCTCGATACCCATACCTGGGTATGGTGGATCAATGGTCAGCCGTCGCTGTCCAGAGGCGCGCAGCGCGCTATTGCTAAGGCGGCAAGCGAAGCCGCGGTCTATGTTTCATCGATCAGCGTTTGGGAAGTGAGTCAGCTGGTTGCCAAGGGGCGGTTGGAGCTGACCATGGATGTGGAGTCCTGGGTGCACAAATCGGAAGCGATGCCGTTTATGCATTTTGTCGCGGTCGACAACCCCGTCGCCATGAAGTCGGTACATTTGCCGGCGCCTTTTCATAGCGACCCGGCGGATCGAATCATTGTCGCCACCGCGATTGTCCTGGGTTACCCATTAATCACCAAGGACCGGCGGATTCTCGATTACTCTCACGTTAAAGCGTTCTGGTAGTTGGAGCTCTATCACCTGGCGTTGCCGCTGTCGCGGCAGGTTGTTATGCTTGCCGAATCGATCCGTTGTCGTTTGCTATTGGAGGTTGGGGCGTGAAATTTTCTCGGAGTTCAAATTTCATTATCGCGGTCTGCGCAGCCTTGAATTGGTGCGGACTTGCTAGCGCGCAGGTTAAGTCGGAGAAACTGCGCATCGGTTACGCCGCCCGGGCGGTGGCGCATTCGGTGCCGTTCGTCGCCAAGGAGGCGGGCTTCTTCGCCGAGGAACGGATTGACGCCGAGATCATTCATACCACGGGTTCCATCGCGCCGATGGCGTTGGCGGCCAACGAAGTCGACATGACGATCATGTCGGCCTATTTGATGATTCCGGTGTCGGCGCAGAACCGCGACATCGTCATGCTCGGCGGCTTCTCGCGCTACGCGACCATGGTATTTGTCGCGCGGCCGGAAATTAAAAGCGCGCAAGATCTCAAGGGCAAGATCGTTGGCATCCAGCGGCCCGGCGATGCCTATGAGAAAAGCGCGCGCTTCGCTTTGAAACATCTTGGACTCGACGCCGACAAGGACGTCAAGATGCTGTCCCTCGGCAGTAACGACGTCATGTTCAGCGCGCTCAATACCAACCGGGTGGCGGCCACGGTGCTGTCGCCGCCGGGGACTTTGTTCGCGCGCAAGGCGGGCATGAACCTCATGGTCGACCTGACTGACTTGAAGCTCGAATACCAGGGCTCGACCATCACCACGCGCCGTTCTTTGATCCAGAAAAATCCCCAGCTGGCAACGCGGGCCATGCGGGCGATTGTGCGCGGCGTCCATCTGTTCCGCACGCGCAAGGACGACACCACGCGGATTCTCAGTAAATTTATCGGCACCAAGGATCCCGAAGGGTTGACCGAATCCTGGGAATGGGCGGCGAAAATGCCGGCCAAGCCCTACGCCTTCGAAAGCGCGGTGCAGGCGGTGCTGGATCATTTGGCGGAGAGCCAACCCAAATACGCGCACTACAAACCCAGCGAATTCATCGACGCGCGCACGCTGAGCGACATCGACAAGAGCGGCTATATCGATAAACTCTACGGCGGACAGACGCGCTAGTTCTCATCGCCATGCTACGCGATCAAGACAGCGGACAGTTTAAGCTAATTTCCGATTTCCAACCGCAGGGCGATCAGCCGCAAGCGATCGACAAGCTGGTCAAGGGCTTGACCGCCAAGCGGCGTCATCAAGTTTTATTGGGTGTCACCGGTTCGGGCAAGACCTTCACCATGGCCAACGTGGTCGCCCAGGTGAACCGGCCGACGCTTGTCATCGCGCCGAACAAGACCCTGGCGGCGCAGCTTTATGAAGAGTTTCGCCTGCTGTTTCCGGAGAACGCGGTGCGCTACTTTGTCAGCTACTACGATTACTACCAGCCCGAAGCCTATCTGCCGGCCAGCGACACCTACATCGAGAAGGATTCGTCGATCAACGACGAGATCGATAAGCTGCGCCACTCGGCGACCAAGGCGCTGCTCGAACGGCGCGATACCTTGATCGTCGCCAGCGTGTCGTGCATTTACGGCTTGGGCTCGCCGGAGGCTTACTTCGATCTGATGGTGTTTGTCGAAGCCGGCACGACGGTGAACCGCGATCAGATGCTGCGCAAGCTGGTCGATATTCAATACCAGCGCAGCGACTACGATTTTCACCGCGGTACCTTTCGCGTGCGCGGCGACATGGTCGAAATCTTTCCTGCCTATGAAGACCGTTCGGCGCTGCGCATCGAATTTTTCGACGAAGTCATCGAATCGATCCATGAAGTCGATCCGATCCGCGGCAAGATTCTCCGGCGCGTCGACAAGGCGACGATTTATCCGGCGAGCCATTACGTCACCGGCAAGGACCGGCGCAAGCAGGCGATCCTGGGCATTCGCCTTGAACTCAAGGAGCGTTTGAAGGAGCTGCAAGAGCAGCATAAGTCGTTAGAAGCCCAGCGCTTGCAGCAGCGCACGCTCTACGACCTCGAACTGTTGGAAGAGATGGGCTTCTGTTCCGGCATCGAAAATTATTCGCGCCATTTGACCGGGCGCCAGCCGGGGGAGCCGCCGCCGACCTTGCTCAGTTATTTCCCCAACGATTTTCTTTTGGTCATCGACGAGAGCCATGTGACCGTACCGCAGATCGGCGGCATGTACCGCGGCGACCGCTCGCGTAAAGAGACTTTGGTCGAGTACGGCTTTCGCTTGCCGTCGGCGCTCGACAACCGGCCGCTCAATTTCGACGAGTTCGCGGCGATGATCAACCAGACGATTTACGTTTCGGCGACGCCGGCGCCCTTCGAGTTGCGCGAGAGTAACGGCGCGGTGATCGAGCAGGTGATCCGGCCCACCGGATTGATGGACCCGGCGATCCTGGTGCGCCCGGCGCGCACTCAGGTGGATAATTTGCTGGAGGAAATTCGTCTACGGGTGGAGCGCAAGGAGCGCGTCTTGGTGACGACGCTGACCAAGCGCATGGCCGAGGATCTCACCGAGTATTATCAAGACCTGGGCGTCAAAGTGCGCTACCTGCACTCGGACATCGAAACTCTGGAGCGCATCGAGATCATCCGCCAGCTGCGCAGCGGCCAGTTCGACGTGCTGGTCGGCATCAATTTATTGCGCGAGGGGTTGGACCTGCCGGAGGTGTCGTTGGTGGCGATCCTCGACGCCGACAAGGAAGGCTTTCTGCGCTCGGAGCGCTCGTTGATCCAGACCATCGGCCGGGCGGCGCGCAACGTCGATGGCACGGTGATCCTCTACGCCGACGGTATTACCGATTCCATGAAGCGGGCCATGGACGAGACCGCCAGGCGGCGCCACTTGCAGGGAGCGTTCAACAAAAAGCATGGCATCACGCCGCAGACGATCGTCAAGGCCTTGAGTTCGCCGCTGGTGAAAATCTACGACGCCGATTATGTCGACATTCCGCTGGCGGCCGAGAGCGCCGGGGAGTATCGCCCCGGCGAATTGACCCGCAAGCTGCGCAAGCTGCAAAAAGAAATGAAAGAGGCGGCGCAAAAGTTGGAGTTCGAGCGCGCCGCCGACCTGCGCGATCAGATTCGCCAGCTGCAAGGCCAGGAGCTGGCGCTGCGCGATTCGCCTCTGGATGCCGCGCTGCACGAGGACTGACGCGCTGGCGCTCAGCGTTGTTCGGATTCCGGAATCTGGGTGACGTTGACCGCCATGTCCACCGGGTCCACCGGCCGGCCGCTACGGACGTAGTGGGGCGAGGGTTTGGGCGGATCGGTGAAAATGGTCGCAACGAAAAACACCGCAATCGCCACGCCGCTGAGCGAGTAGAGCACGAAGGGCTGCATGGAGCCGGTGGAGGAAAGATACTCGCCCCACTGCACCATGAAGCCGAGATAGAAAGTGAACAGATAGGTGATCAGCAAACAGATCTTGACCCGGTCCATGAGCAAGAACGGCAGCAGTCCGGCGATGAAAAAGAATACCTGCCAGATCGGAATCAGTTGGTTGAACACGCCCAACTGCATCAAGTTCTCGATATCGAACATAACCGCTCCTTTGCCCTTGGCCTGTCGCGAAATTTACGCGATCGCATCGGTTTTTAACCAAATGTCGTGCCAAGGTCGCGTCGCTGCTGGTCTGGCCATGCCAGGTAATTATTTGGCGCGGTCGACGAATCGCTTCCGCTTCACCCCCTTGCCATGGCGTGCGAGGTTGTCGCAAATGGCAACTCACTTGTTCTTGGTGAACCCTCGTCCGCCAATCATGCGCCGCGAGCGCCCATGAATTCACTAGCGGAAAAACTTGCCGGGTTGCCGTCCCGCCCCGGCGTTTACCTGATGCGCGAAGCCGGCGGCAAGGTGATCTACGTCGGCAAGGCGAAGGATTTGCGCGCCCGGGTGCGCAGCTACTTCAATCGCTCCGACGAACGCTCCCAAGTGGAATTCCTGGTGCGCCGGGTGGTCGACATCGAGACCCTGGTGACCAGTAACGACAAGGAAGCGCTCATCCTTGAGAATAATCTGATCAAGCAGTACAAGCCGCGCTACAACATTCGCCTCAAGGACGACAAGAGTTATCTGAGCATCAAGGTCACTACCCAGCATGCCTGGCCGCGCATCCTAGCGACCCGCAAGATCGTCAAGGATGGCAACCGCTATTTTGGCCCGTTCTCGTCGGCGCTGGCGGCGCGGGAAACTATCGATTTGATCGAAAAGCATTTTCAACTGCGCAACTGCACCGATCATAACTTTCGCAACCGCAGCCGGCCCTGCTTGCAGTATCAGATTAAACGCTGCCCGGGTCCCTGCGTCTTGCCGGTGGTGCCGGAGGCCTACCAGGAGCAGGTGCGCCAGACGATCTTGTTCATCGAAGGGCGGCAGCAGGAGCTGATCGACGAATTGAAGCAACGGATGGCGGAAAAATCCGACGCCCTGGAGTTCGAGGCGGCGGCGCGGATTCGCGATCAGATTCAAGCGGTGGAGCGGACTCTGGAAAAGCAGCGCATGGTGGCGCACTGGGGCAGCGACCAGGATATTTTCGGTTTGTACCGCGAGGGCGGTTTTATCGAAGTACAGGTGTTGCTGGTGCGCCAGGGCAAGCTCACTAGCAGCCAGTCCTACTCGTTGGCGGATTTGGAATTTCCCGACGACGAAATCCTTGGCGCGCTGTTGACGCAATTTTACCAGGGCCAGCGCTTCGTGCCCGACGAAATCCTCTTGCCGCTGGAGCTGGAGGACGCCGCGGTGCGCGAGGAATATCTCGCCGAGCATAAGGGCAAGAGCGTGAAAATCCTCGCGCCCCAGCGCGGCGACAAACGCCACCTGGTCGACATGGCCATCGACAATGCCAAGCAAAGTTTCGTCGACCGCCACGATCAAGATAAGGCGCGCGAGAAAATGCTTCACGAACTGCAAAGCGCGCTGCGCTTGCAGAACTATCCCCGGCGGGTGGAGTGTTTCGATATCTCGATGATTCATGGCGCCCACGCGGTGGGCTCCATGGTGACCTTCATCGACGGCGAGCCGGATAAAAATTTCTACCGTCACTTTCGCATCAAGACCATCGGCGCGGAATCCGGCGGCGACGATTTCGGCATGATGCTGGAGATGCTCAAGCGCCGCTTCAGCCGTGGCAAGGTAGAGGGAGAATTGCCGCAACTGATCGTCGTCGACGGCGGCAAGGGGCAGCTGGCGATGGCGCTTGAGGCTTTGGCCGATGTCGGCATCGACGGCGTCGAAGCGGTGGGGTTGGCCAAGATGCGGGTGCAGTCGGCGCCGCGCAGCGCCGAGATCGAGCGCTCCGAGGAGCGCGTATTCCTGCCCGGCCAGAGCAATCCGGTGGTGCTCAAGCGCAACTCCAACGCGTTATTTCTCTTGCAGCGCGTGCGCGACGAAGCGCACCGTTTCGCCATCACGCACCATCGCCAACTGCGTTCGCGCCAGACGCTATCGTCGGCCCTCGACCGCATTCCCGGCGTCGGCGGGGTGCGCAAGCGCGCCTTGCTGCGCGCCTTCGGCAGCATCAAACGCATCGAGGAGGCGACCTTGGAAGAGCTGCTAAAGGTGCCGTCGATGAATGAAAAGCTGGCGCAGCAGGTGCTCGATGGATTGCGGGGAGAATCGGAAGCGAAAGATTAACCGCAGAGAACGCAAAGTACACAAAGTCGGAATCCGTGGGGGAATCTCACTGGTTGCCTTGCGGTGGGCGGTTGTCATAAAGCGTAGCCATCATGGTGAAGCGGCACGATAGTGCGGGATGGCGCGCGGGTCATTTTCATCCGTCGGCGTGGCTGATCGTTCCAACTCTATTTCTTCTACTGGGCCAGGCGCTGGCTCTGGCGCCTTGGCGGTTGCCTGGCAGCGAATGGTTGGCGTTGTTGCCGTTTATGCTGCTGCCGTTCTATCGGCACTGGCGGCGTTGGGTGATTCTCGGTCTTCTCATTACCCTCGCCTTCGCGGTGGGCTATGTGCGCCATCGCGAGATTCTTTATCCAGACTTTCCCGACCATCATCTGCGTTCCGTCATGCAGCGCCAGGAGCGCGTCTGGCTCGAAGCCTGGGTCAAGGCGGAGCCGGAGAAATTAATCAATCGCCATCGCTGGTTGCTGCGCGCCGAGCGCATCTGGCACCCGACCGGCGCCGAGGAAATAAGCGGCGATCTGCAACTGAGCTTGCGGTCGGCGCGGCGCGACTGGCGCTACGGCGACCGGGTGCGCTTTTGGCTCCGTCCCAATCTGCCGCAAAACAGCGGCAATCCCGGCGGCTTCGACTACGCGACCTATTTAGCCCAGCGGCAGATTTATGTCACCGGCTTTCTCGACCACGATGTTGAGATTGAGCTGTTAGCGCGCGAACCGGGTGCTTTGCGCGGCGCCATCGAAGATATTCGCCGGCGCATACGGCGCTATATCGACGCCAACTTCTCGCCCGATGGCGGCGCCTTGATGAAGGCGCTGACGGTTGGCGAGATGGGCGGCATCAGCAAGGAGGTGCGCAACGCCTTTACCGCCGCCGGCGTCAATCATGTGCTGTCGATCTCCGGACTCCATGTCGCCATGTTGGGCGTGGTGATCTTCGCGGCGATCCGTTACGGCCTGTCGTTGAGCCAATACTTACTGCTGCGCTTCAACCTGCTCAAAATGGCCACCTGCTTTTCTTTCCTCGCGGTGGTGTTCTACACCGCCCTGGCCGGCGCCATGGTGCCGACGGTACGCTCGGCGATCATGATCGGTGTCTACCAATTGGCCGTGCTCCTCGACCGCGAAGAAGAAGTCTTCGCCAGTTTGACCCTGGCCGCATTAATCATCGCCCTGGTCTGGCCCGGCGTCATCGGCGACATCTCGTTTCAGTTATCGTTCCTGGCCGTGCTGTTCATCGCCTGGGGCGTGAGCCGGCTGTACCAGGCGCTGGCGCGGGAAAAACGCCAAGAGTTGCCACAGGAAAAAAGTTGGCTCAAGGAGAAGGGCAGACAAGCGCTGTTTCAGCTGGCGGTGCCGCTCTTGGCGACGCTCGGCACCGGGCCGTTGATCGCCCACTACTTCGGCAATTTGTCGCTCGCCGGTTTCGTCACCAATCCATTGATCGTGCCGTTGGTCGGCTTCGTCGTCGTGCCGCTGGGATTGGCGCTGGGTATGTTGACGCTGATCGGTAGCGAATTTCTCGCACCGCTCGCTTGGCTCGGCGACCGGCTGGCCGGTTGGACGATCGTTGTCGTTGATTTTTTTGGCCGGTTGCCCCTGGCGAACCTGCGCGTGGCCGCGCCCAATATGATCGAGGTGTTTGCGCTCTACGCTGGTGTCATCGCGTTATTGGTTGTGCGCAATCGCAAGAAATTAATTTTTGTCGCAGCGATGTTTCTGATTCTCGTCGTCGGTGACTTGTATTACTGGCGACTGCAGCGTTTGGACGCCAAGCAGTTGCGCATTACCCACTTGAACGTTGGCCAGGGCGATGCCGCGGTGGTTGAGTTGCCGGGCGGCAAAGTGCTGGTCATCGACGCCGGCGGCGCGGCGGTGGGCGACTTCGATACCGGCGAAAGCATCGTCGCGCCCTATCTCAGATCGCGGAAAATTCTCAAAGTGGATTACCTGCTGGTCAGCCACGCGCGCATCGATCACTACGGTGGCATGCGCGCTTTGGTCCAGGAATTTTCCCCCAGCGAATTCTGGTCCGGCGCCGCCAAGGGCGGGACGCGTCGTTTCGAAGAGCTCGATGAAGCTGTCGATGCCATGAAGATACCGCGCCGCCAATTGACTGGCGGCATGCCCTGCCGCGACTTGGGTGGCGTGCGGTTATGCGTTCTGTTGGCCGCGGCAGAGAGCCCGGTGGTGATCCGTTTGGAATATGGCAAGGCGTCGTTTCTGTTCGCAAGCGACATCGACAAGCGCGAGGAGTTGCAACTGGCGCTGAATCCTGCGGGCTTGCGAAGTTCGGTGGTGAAGATACCGCGCCACGGCGGTGGCACGGCGAGTTCAGCGGAATTCATCGCGGCGGTGAAACCCCAGCTGGCGATTCTATCGGCGGGCGCGCGCAGCCGCGCCGAAGCCAAGCGCAACGAAGTGGTCGAGCGCTATCAGGCGGCGGGCGCGACCGTGCTCAAGACCTATGAAGACGGCGCGATCATCTTGGAGAGCGACGGCGAGACGATTGGTTATCGCGGTTACAAGAGTGGCAAGGCCGGCAAACTCGACTTGTGAAACGACAAGATATTCACAAGTTGTGGCGCGCGCAGTCACGCCCTTTGGTCAACCAGAGAGCTCGTGTTGTCGAATACCGCTTAACTTTTATGGGCGCGGATGAGGTTTTGGCCGAGGCGCCAGCGCAGCACTTCGTTGGCGCCTTCGGTGATGCGCGTGCTGCGGATCTGGCGGTACCACCATTCGAGGGGCAATTCTTTCATCAAGCCCAGGCCGCCGTGGACTTGGATCGAGCGGTCGACCACTCGGCTGGCCATTTCCGTCGCCATGACTTTAACCATGTAGGAGAGATCGCGGACATCCTCGCCCCGGTCGACGCGCCAGGCGCATTCGTAAACCATGTTGCGCACCGAGTGGATCTCCATGGCCGAGTCGGCGATCATGAACTGGATCGCTTGGCGCTCGGATAGCGGCTTGCCAAAAGTCGTGCGCACTTTCGAATACTCGATCATCATGTCGAGGGCACGGGACGCAATGCCCACCGGCCGGGCGCCATGGCCGCGGATGCGCCCTTCGCCGATCCATTTTTGCGCGATCGAGAAGCCGCCGCCGATTTGACCGATGACGTTATTGGCGGGCACCCGGACGTTTTCAAAATACAATTGCCAAGGCGCTTCGCCCATCATCGCCGGCCATTGCCGTTCCAAATTGACGCCGGGACTTTTCAAGTCCACGGCGAAGCAGCTGATGCCGCCGCGGGCTTTTTTCTCCGGGTCGGTGACCGCCATGAGTTGGACATAGTCGGCGCGGCCGGCGGCGGTGATAAATCTCTTGGTGCCGTTGATGACGAATTCGTCGCCGTCGCGCACCGCGCGGGTGCGCATGTTGGCCGGGTCGCTGCCGGCGTCGGGCTCGGTCTGGGCGAAGCAGAATTTCATCTCGCCGCGCAGTACCGGCTTCAAAAATCGTTCCTTCTGCTCGTCGCTGCAATAAAATAACACCGGCCGGACTTCCGGGCCGAACAGCTCCAGGCTGCGGAAGGGCAAGGAGGCGGCGCGGGCGATCTCTTCATGGATAACGCAGCGCGGCAAGAGTCCGAGCCCGGCGCCGCCATACTCCTCCGGCACATCGAGCATCCACAACCCCATCGCCTTGGTTTTCTCTTGTAACGGCTTCAACAGATGATCCGGCATCGGCCCTTCGCTGTCGTGGCGGTACTCGCGCTCCAGCGGGATCAGTTCCTTGTCGACGAACTTGCGCACGGTGTCGCGTAGGATTTGCACTTCTTCAGGCAGGTTAAAGTCCATGGCGGTTTCCTTTTCGAAATAAATAATTGCCAGTGGTTAGTGGGCAGTTGGGCGAAAAATCTTTCGCCCCTAGGGCCGGATTGGCAGAGGGATTCTCAATCGCTGGCGACGATCTCATTCGACAACGCGCCAATTTGCGCCGACGACACTTCGACGACGTCGCCGACTTTTAAAAACAGATCGAGCGGCCGTTTGCCATCGGCGCTGCGGCGGGATTTGTCGGCGGCAGTTCCAGCTGACGTGCCACCGGCGATGACATCGCCGGGCACGAAGGTGAAGTCTTGGGATAGGTATTCCAAGACTTCGCCGAAGTTCCAGATCATCTCCCTGGTGCTGTAGCTCTGGCGCACCACGCCGTTGACTCGGGTTTCCACGTCAATTTGATTTTGTTGGCCGGTCTCGCCGATGACGATGCAAGGGCCCATGGAGGCGGCGCCGTCGAAGTTTTTTTGCAAATTGTAACTGACCGCCCGATCGGTGCCGCCGCCGTCGCGGATCGACCAGTCGTGAAATAGTGTGACACCCCAAACGTATTCGTTTACCTTGCTGGCGGGAATATTTTTGCCGCGTTTGCCGATGACGATCGCGACCTCGCCTTCATAATCGAAGTAGGTGACGCGCTTGGGAAAGGGGATGGTGCCGCCGGGGCCGGCGACCTCCGCCGGCACCTTCCAAAAGCCCCACTGGCCGGCTTTCTTCGCTTCCGCCGCGACTTCATCGACGGTGATGTCGGTCTTGCCTAAGCGGTTGGCCCACATGCCGAGCAAATGTTTGGCGTAGTTGCCGCCGACGCAGGCGATGCGCCGCTCCGGCCAGGGGGCGTGCAGTTGGACTGAATTGGCCGCGTGCACGATGCCGTCGCCGGGTTTGGACTTGCCATGTTTGTCGATGGCCGCCGCGGCGCCGTCCAGCGCGGCTTTGCCAGCTTCGATGAAGTTCGACAAACGCGCCGGCAATTGCGCCGAGGCGCGGTTGAGATCGATGACCTGGTCGCCGACCAAAGCGCCGACTCGTTTTTCTGGACCGAAGACTACGATTTTCATTCTTTCGCCTCCAAACTAATTCCGTGAACATTGGCGTAGCATCTAGTTCGGCTTTCGGTCAAGCGCCATGGTTCCAGGTGGCCGCCGCCGTTTAGTTCTGCTACTGTCGGCTTTCTTTGACGCGCTGCCGTTGATGCGAAGAATTAGGAGGTGGCTCCGATGAGACGAGGTTCGCTGGGTTTGCTTGGGCTGATAGTTTTGTTCTGCGTGACGCTTCCCAATGGCGTGGCGACGGCGGCCGACAAGTTAATCGGCTTTCAATCGGCGCGCACCATGTCCCAGGCGATGCCGTGGATCGCCGATGAAGTCGGTTTGTTTCGCAAGTACGATCTCGACTTTCAGCTGGTTTATATTTCCTCGTCGCAGTTGGTCACCGCGGCGATTCTTAGTGGCGATGGGCAAATCGCCATCGGCGGCGGCGAGTCGATCATTCGCGCGGTGGCTCAGGGCGCCAGCGATTTGGTGTTCATCGCCAGCGCGAAGAATACCCTGACCCATAGCATCGTCGCCAAGCCGGAATTCAAACGGGTCGAGGAGCTGCGTGGCAAAAAGCTCGGTCTGTCGCGGATGGGCAGCAATTCGCATTACTTTGTCGTTCAGGCGTTGCGCCGCCATGGCGTGGAGACGGCGGAGCTGCAACTGATTCAGACCGGCGGCCAAGTGGAAAATTTGATGGCGCTTCTCAATGGCGCGGTCGACGCCGCGACTATGACCGGCCCATCGGGCGGCAGCCGGGCGACGGCGCAAGGGTTTCGCTATTTGGTCTACGGTCCGGACTTGCAGATACCCTTCGGCGCGGCGACGCTGATCGCGCGCCGTTCAGTGTTGAACGCGCGCGGGCCGGTGTTCGATAAATTCCTCCGCGTGACCGCCGAAGCGATGAAGATCATGTTCACCGACAAGGAGCTGACTTATCGGGTGTTGGCCAAGCAGCTGCGCATCAGCGACCGTAAAGTTCTCGACGCTGCCTACGATGAGGAGGTCAAAGTCTTGGAGCCGCGCTTGGAATTTCGCAATGAAGCGCTACAAGCGATCATCGACGAGACCGCCAAGGTCGATCCGCGCGCCGGCAAGATCAAAGTCGCCGACCTGATCGACCGGCGCGTCCTCGATGGACTGAATAAAAGCGGCTTCTTCGACAAACTTTGGGCAAAAAAATAACCGTGACAGGAGACTTTCGATGACTATCCCAGCAGTACGTTTCGGCCATGTGGCGTTTCGCGTCGCCGACGTCGAGCGCAGCGTCAAGTGGTACGCCGACGCCTTCGGCGCGCGCAAAGTGTTTCATGCCGAGCCCCTGGCCGGGCGCCAGGAGTTGTTGTTTTTAGAATTCGCGCCCGGCCAGCATATCGAGATTTTCACCAACGGCAGCGAGCGCGTTACGGCGTCGGCCAACGCCATTGGCTACCAGCATTACTGCCTGGCGGTGGACGATATCGATGGGCTGATACGCCATCTGGCGACGATGAACGTCCATCCCGAACGGCCGGTGCGCGAGGGACGGGCGAACTATCGGATCGCCTTTGTCAGCGATCCAGACTCAAATGTCATCGAGCTTATGGAGATCCGACCGGAGTCGGCGATTTATTCGGGCGGAAGATAATAGTTTCGCCTCGTTGACATCTTTGGCCGCCATCGGATATTTCATTTAGTTATAAATTCACGTTCACTGGACCAGAGGAGGATTTAACCGTGGTAATGCTTGGCACCGATATGAAGATCGCCGAGACCCCGAAAGAAGGTCTCAAGGAATACGTCAAACTAGACCCCTACTCGGAGTGGCTGAAAAAAGAAGGCGTGCGCGTCTACGAAGAGTACTATTTCCCGAGCATGGCGAAGATTGAACTAGGGCCATGGGAGCGCAAAGGCGGCAGCGGCGCGGTGGTCCATATCAACAACAATCACATGCCCAACGATTGTCACGTCGTCGAGATCAAGCCGGGCGGTAAGTCCGAACCCGAGCACCACATGTACGAGCTGACCTTTTACATCGTCTCGGGACGGGGCGCGACGACCATCTGGCAGGATGAGAAAAAGAAAAGCAGCTTCGAGTGGCAGGCCGGCAGCTTGTTTTCGATCCCGCTCAACTGCTGGTACCAAAACTTCAACGGCAGCGGCCTGGAGCCGACCCGCTACATCGCCGTGACCAACGCGCCGCCGATGATGCGTTTGTACCGCGACAATAATTTTATTTTCAACAATCCCTACATGTTCACCACCCGCTACGCCGGCGAAGACGATTATTTCAGCGGCAAGGGTAAGCTGTTCACCCGGCGCGTCTGGGAGTCCAACTTCATCGCCAACGCGCCCGACATGGCGCTTTACGGCTGGAAAGAACGCGGCGCCGGCGGCATCAACGCCATGCTGGAAATGGCCGACAACAATACCAAGAGCCATATCTCGGAATTCCCCATCGGCACCTACAAGAAAGCCCATCGCCATGGACCGGGCGCGCATTTGGTGCTGCTCAGCGGCACCGGCGGTTATTCGTTGATCTGGACCAAAGACGACCGCTCGGACATGATCAAATGCGACTGGGCGGTGGGTTCATTGGTCACGGTGCCCAATGATAATTGCTACCATCAGCACTTTAACTCCGGCACCACCCGGGCGCGCTACCTGGCGCTCCGTCCCGGCGACATGGGCCTTTACAAGAAAGGCCGTGGCGGCGGCGGCGAGAACGCCGACAAAAGCCTCAAAGAAGGCGGCTGGCAGGTCGAGTATGAGGATGAAGAGCGCGAGATTCACGCCATCTTCGAAAAGGAACTCAAAGCCCATGGCGCCACTTGCAAGATGAAAGCGTTCATTCCCTGGTGTACCGGCGAGGTCGGACCGACTAGCGAGCGCGACACTTAAAGTCAGTTTTGTGGTTGTCATCGGGGAGCTACGGGCGTCGGCGTCTTAGCTCCCCGATTTGTTTGTGCGAGTGTTTGCGCTTGGGCCGACGCCTATGAGACTTCTTCACGTTACGACGGCTCTCAAGGAATCCTGATAGCTGACAGCGGCGCTCGGCGCGGGAATCGATGATGAAACGAAATAACCAATCGGGCGGGGTCATCGCCATACTTCTGATCGTCATGATCGGGCTTGGGGGCTTGGCGGCGGGCTATTTTTGGCTTGTTCTCACTTGGAACTTTTCCGTCGGCGAGCGCGCCGGCTGGGTGCAAAAGCTGTCGAAAAAGGGCTGGGTGTGTAAGACCTGGGAAGGCGAGCTGTCGATGGTGTCGATGCCCGGCGCGGCGCCGGAGAAGTTTCTCTTTACGGTGCGCGATGAGGAAGTCGCCGAGGCGATCAATAAATTGATCGGCCAACGGGTGTCGTTGCATTACGAAGAGAAGGTCGGGTTGCCGACCAGCTGCTTCGGCGACACGCGGCACTTTGTTACCAAGGTGATCACCGTGGAGCAAATGCCGATGACGCCGGGCGCGGCCAAGCCGGTTGCCAATTGACGGTCACGCCGTCGATGTTGCTGCTTCAGCGCCGTTCGAATCCCCAAAACAAAAAAAGGTTCAACGTCCAGTGAAATTGGACGTTGAACCTTTTTCGCGTTTGGCCGACGGTTAGTTGATCTGGGTCGGCGTCGGGTCTTTGGCCAACTGGGTCTGTGGTTTGCGCCGGTTGGGATTGCGCAGGATCTGCAACGACTTTTGCTCGATCTGGCGAATCCGCTCACGGGTGACGGAAAATTTTTGCCCGAGCTCTTCCAGTGTATAGTCGCGTTTGAGCTCGATGCCGAAGCGCATGCGCAGCACCGTTTCCTGGCGCGGCGTCAGCACTGAGAGCGCCTTGCGCACTTCAGTGCACAGCGTGCTTTCCAGGGCTTGGGCTTCGGGCTGCGGGCCGATGCGGTCCTCGACGAAGTCGCCGAGCTCATCGCCGTCTTCCCACACCGGAGTGTGCAGCGACACCGGTTCGCCATGGCTTTGCACCGAGTTGAGCATTTCTTGCACCGACAGGCCGAGTTCCTGGGCCAACTCTTCGGGCATCGGCTCGCGGCCGAGCCGGCGCTGCATTTCGCGCGCGGTCTGCATGACTTTGTTGCGCGATTCGACGCGGTGCACCGGCACGCGGATGGTGTGGCCGGTGTCGATCAGGCCGCGGGTGATCGCCTGGCGAATCCACCAGCTGGCATAGGTCGAGAAACGAAATCCCAGCCGGTAGTCGAACTTGTCCACCGCGCGCATGAGTCCGAGATTGCCTTCCTGAATCAGATCGAGGAACACCAAACCGCGGTTTATGTATTTCTTGGCGATGCTCACCACTAGCCGGAGATTGGCTTCGGTGAATTCCTTGCGCGCCAGCTGGACGGTCTGTTCGCCATGTTCGAGTTCGTAGGCCAGCCGCTTGATCGCCGTGACATCGCGGCCGACCGATTCTTCGATGGCTTCGACTTCCTCGGCGATATGGGTCTTTTGCGTGCGGGTGGCACGGGTCTGCTGCTGTTCCAGTTCATTAATGCGCTTGGCGGCGCGCTTGAGGCGGACGATCCAGGCCTCGACATGGGGCGCGGCCAAGTGAAGATCCTGGATCAGGGCGCAAATCTTCGCGGTCAACGCGGTTTCCTTTTCGCTCAAGGAGGTGAAGCGCTCTTTGGAAATCCGTTTGTGACCGAGCTCGCGCTGGAGCTCCTCTTGGTTTTGACCGAGACGGCGTAGCTTGGCGACCGAGGCGAGAAACACTTTGGGATCCTGGCCTTCGCTCGCTTCTTTGTCGTGCTCGTCGGGCTTCTCTAGGACTTCGTTGATTTCCAGTTCGCCGTCGGCGACCTTGCGGCCCAGCTGGATGACGTAACGGAGCGCCGAGGGCGCCGAGAACAGCGCGCGCAGGATCTCGTTCTGGCCCGCTTCGATGCGCATGGCCAGTTCGATCTCGCGCTCGCGGCTGAGCAGCGGCACCGCGCCGATGTCGCGCAGGTATTGCTGGACAGAGCTCATGGCGAAGTCGGACTCTTTGACTTCGGGCTCAGGCTCCGCGCCGGTCTCGTTGATGGAGCTGAAGTTCATCTCCCCATCGGCCGGCGCCAGATCGGAAATCTCTTTCTCTTCGAAGTTCTCGTCCATTGGCTTATCGATGTCGAATTCGCTTGCCACAATGTTCTCCTTGGATAACCCTGAATCGGCCTTGCCGGTTCCGCAGAACCCAGCTTCGCCTACTCAATGATTAAGCATTAGACGCGCCAAACGGCCGATCCGTTCGTCACGTGGGCTAGTAAAAGGCCCTAATGGGACCGTAAAGATTGTTAGAAATGCGTCAAAACGTCTGTGAAATCGGTTGCTTGGTGGACAAAATATTCAATCGATTGGCCCCTAAAGTAAGCATGACAGGTCTTTCTGTCAAGCTTGTCTTGGTTCTCTTAAGCCGCGGATCTTTCGCCTAATTGACAAATCAGCCAAACAGCGAGCCCGCGCTATGCGCCGAATAGCGGCGATTTACCAGAGGTGGAAAATTTCCCCCGCGTCCCTGGCGGACGCGGGGGAAAAAGTTTGGATGACTAGCCGTGGTTGCGCCGGTCACAGATGGCGTCGATGAGAGCGGGTTTGCCCTGTTTGACCTGCTCAATGGCGCGCTTCAATGCCGCCTGGAGATCGTCAGGGTTTTCGATTGGGCCTTCAGCGTACCAGCCCATGGAGCGGGCCAGGCCGGCGAAGTCGGGATCGGGACCGTAGAGATCCATGCCGAGATAGGCTCGGGCGGGATCGGTGCCGCGGGTGCGCGCCAAGACCAACTGATGGTTCCAGTCGTTGTAGTAGGCGCGGTTGTTGAACATGACCACCAGCATGGGAATCTGATACTTGGCGGCGACCCATAGGGCGCCGGCGTCGAACATCAAATCGCCGTCCGGTTGGAGATCGACGACTAAGCGGCCGGTGCCTTTGTTGGCGAGAGCCACGCCCAATGACAAACCGATCTGCGTGCCGGTGCCGAGTTCTCTACCGCCATGGCAGTAGGGGCGGTCGAAGTCCCAGAGCTTTTTGCCCCAAGAGCCGAGATCGCCGGCGGTGAGCACCCAGTCTTCGCCCTTGATTGCTTGCCAGACCTCGGAGGCCAGACGCGGCACGGTCATCGGTTTTTGATCCCAATGCTCTTGTGCTTGTTTGGCCCACTTGGCGCGCATTTCGCCGTGGCGTTTGCCGATGGCTTCGGCGCGCTTGGCGATTTTCTCCGGCAGGCCGGGAATCTTGGCGATGCGTTCTTTCAACAGTTTGGTCAGCGCCGGCGCGGCGCCGACCACGTCGGCGATCATGCGCTGCTGGGCGTAGTAGGGGCGCGCGTAGTCCATCGACCACTTGCTGGTTTCGATATCGGTGAAGCCAATGTCGATCCAGGTGGCGCCGGCGGCGACTTTGCTGACCACGGTGCGGGTGGCGATATCGCGCACATGGGAGGGCTTTTCAAAATCGGCGATGTCGAGGGTCAAGACGACATCGACGCCCTCGTAGCAGCCATCGGGATCCATGGTTAGGTTCAGCGGATGATTGGTCGGGAAATTCAAACGCGAACCGACATCCCATACCGATGCGCCGAGGGTTTCGGCGAGATCGATGACATGCTGCCAACCATGGGGTGGGCGGGCGGCGAAGTCGGCGATGATCGCGACGCGATTGGCGGCGGCGAGCGTGTCGGCCGCTTTGGCGAGCGCGATCGGATCGGCGGCCGGCGCTGTCGGCATTTCCACTGAGCCGGCCGGCGGCATCTCCACGTCATGGTCCAGTTCGGCTTCCTGCAAGCCGGCGTCGTAGCACATATAGATCGGACCCTGGCGCGCTGTCATCATGATCGAGTAGGCGCGCGCGAAGGCGCCGGGCACGCCGTCGACGGTGGACGGCTGATAGTCCCACTTGACGAAATTACGAATCGCTTCGCCCTGGACGTTGGCGGTGTGAATCCAGTCGATGAACGGCCGGCGCTTGGGTTCGGCCAGCGGCCCGGTGGCGCCCATGATAAACACCGGCGCGCGGTCGAGATAGGCGTAGTAAATGCCCATGGGCGCGTGCAGCAGACCGACCAGGTTGTGGACGATGGCGATCATCGGCTTGCCCTTGGCGCGGGCGTAGCCATGGGCGATCTGCACGGCGATCTTTTCATGCTGGCAGGTCAGCATCGGCGGATCGTTCTCGCCGTAGTTGACCAGCGAGTCGTGCAAGCCGCGGTAGCTGGCGCCGGGATTGAGCGCGATGTACTCGAATTTATATTTTTTCACCATGTCGACGATGACGTCGGACTGCCAACGCTTCTCGGACTTCTTAATTGTCGAATCTGCCATGCAGATGTCCTCCTAGATTCAAAGATTGTTTAACCACAAAGAGCACAAAGATCACATAATAGAAAATCATTAATCGGAAGGTTAACCGCAAAGAGCGCTAAGGTTCCAACGCTATATGGGCCTAGTCTAGGCCCAACCCAATTTTGTGCCCTTTGTGCTCTTTGTGGTTAATTCTCTTCTCTTACGCATTCTCGCCGCGGCGCCAGACCACCGCGTCGACCAGCGCCGGTTTGCCGGCTTTGACTTGGGCGATGGCGCGCTTCAAGGCTGGGCCGACTTCGGCCGGGTCTTCGATGACGCCTTCGGCGTACCAGCCGATGCCCTTGGCGATATGGGCGAAGTCGGGCGGCGGACCTTCCAGGTCCATGCCGATGTAAGCGCGCTGGGGGTCGGTGCCGCGCTGGTGCGCCATGTGAATTTGATGCGCCCAGTCGTTGTAGTAGGCGCGGTTGTTGTACATCAAGATTAACATCGGGATGTTGTACTTGATCGGCATCCACAGGGCGCCCAAGTCGAACATCAGATCGCCGTCGGGTTGAATGTCGACCACCAGCTTGCCGGTGCCTTTGTAGGCGAGGGCGGCGCCGATCGACATGCCGATCTGCGTGCCGGTGCCGAGCTCGCGGCCCAAGTGGCGGTAGGGTTTGTCGAAATCCCAAACCTTGTGCGTCCATTCTTTCAGAGTGTTCGCCGTCAGCACCCAGTCTTCGTCTTTGATCACCTGCCAGGCTTCATGGGCCAGGCGCGCTTCGGTCATCGGCCGTTCGTCCCACTGCGCTTTGACTTGGTCCTGCCACTTTTGCCACTGACGGTCATGCCGTTCGCCGATGGCTTTTTTGCGCTCGGCGATGCGGCTGACGAGCGATTTATTGCCGTCGACGCGCTTTTTCACCGCGGCGGTGAGCGCCGGAATCGACAGCGCGCTGTCGCCCAACACGCGGTGATCCCAGTTGTGATGCTTATTGTAATCGGTCGCCCACTTGCTGATCTCGATATCGGCGAAGCCGATGTCGATCCATTTGCAGTCGCCGGTGGTCATGACCTGGACTTCGCGGGTTTGAGAATTCAACTTATGCGAGCCGCGGGTCCAGTCGACGACGTCGAGCGCCGTGACGAGATCGACGCCGTCAAACGCATCGTTGTGGAAGCTGACGGACAATGGATGCTTGTTGGGAAATCCCAACCGCTTGTTGATGTCGTACACCGACGCGCCGACGGTCTCGGCGAGTTCGACAGTCGACTGAAAACCCATCGGCATGCGCGCCGCGTACTCGGTCAAGAGCAATGGATTTTTGGCTGCCACTAACATGTCGGCGGCGTGATCGATGACCGACTGCTCGGGAGCGACCCGGGACGGCACTTTGATATGAAAATTTGGCACCGGCACATCTTCGGTCAACTTGGCTTCCTGCATGGCCGAGTCGTAAACCATGTAGACCGGGCCTTGAGGTTCGCTCATCATGATCGAGTAAGCGCGGGCAAAAGAATCCGGCACGCCGTGAATGCTGCCCGGCTGGTAGTCCCATTTGGTGAATCCGCGCACCACATCGCCCTGGGCAAAGGCGGTGTGAATCCAGTCGATGAACGGCCGGCGCAGCTTCTCGTCCATCGGTCCGGTGGCGCCGATGATGAACACCGGCGAGCGATCGATATAGGCGTAGTAGATGCCCATGGGCGCGTGCAACAGACCGACGACATTATGAACAATCGCGATCATCGGCTTGCCGGTGGCTTTGGCGTAGCCATGGGCGATCTGTACGGCGATCTTCTCATGGTTGCACAGCAGCATCTCCGGCTTGTTCTCGCCGTAGTTGACCAGCGAGTCATGCAGGCCGCGGTAGCTGGCACCGGGATTGAGCGCGATGTAAGGAAAGTCGAACTGCTTGATCAGATCGACGATGATGTCGGACTGCCAACGTTCGGTGGATTTTTTGATCTTATCGTCTGCCATAGCTCGGACTCCTCCAATTGCGATTGACCGCCGCCGTCAACCGACTCTCTTTGTTATCTGGGAAATGGTTTTGCCGCAAGAGATAGGCGCGAGAATCACCGGCGATTCATAAGCCGAGATAGGCTTGGCGAACCCGGTCGTCGTTGAGCAGTTCGTTGCCGCTGCCGGTCATCACGATGCGGCCGCTTTCGAGCACGTAGCCACGCTGGCAAATCTTGAGCGCCGCGGCGACGTTTTGTTCGACCAGCAGTACCGTAAGACCGTTCCGGTTTAGCGCTTGAATCGCCTGTAGCACCTCCTGAACTAGATTGGGCGCGAGACCGAGGGACGGCTCGTCGAGCATGATCAGTTCCGGGCAGCCCATCAGACAGCGGCCGATGGCGAGCATCTGCTGTTCGCCGCCGGAGAGCGTGCCGGCGAGTTGCTTCCGTCGTTCCGCCAGACGGGGGAACAGGCCGCAGACTTCAGCGAGCGAGGTTTTCAGCCTGCCGCGGGCGCGCTGCACCATGGCGCCCATGTGGAGATTTTCCAGAACCGTGAGCGTCGGAAATAGCTGCCGCCCTTCGGCGACCTGGCCGATGCCGAGGTCGCAGATCTCATGGGATTCGAGCGCCGTGATGTCGTGCCCAGCGAAAACGATCCTGCCGGTGATTGGCCGCTCGATGCCGGCGACGGCGCGGATGAATGACGACTTGCCGGCGCCGTTGGCGCCGACCAACGCGACCATTTCGCCTTTTTCGACTTGCAGCGATACTCCGATAAGCGCCGCGGCACCGCCATAGTGCAAAGCGAGATCGCTGACTTGCAATAAATGGCTCATGGTTCGCTCGTCTCACCCAAGTAGCTCGCCACCACGGCCGGTTGGCGCACCACTTCGGCGGGCGTTCCCTCGCCGATGATTTCGCCGTGATGCAGGACGATGACTCGGTCGGCCAGCGCCATCACCGCGCGCATGACATGCTCGATCAAGAGAATCGTCATGCCGTCGCGTTGTTTGAGCGCGCGCAAAATCGCCACCACTTCATCGCACTCGGTGGGGCGCAGGCCGGCCATCACTTCATCGAGGAGCAACAACTTCGGCCCGGTCGCCAAGGCACGCGCGACTTCGAGCCGCTTTCGATCCGGCAATGTGAGCGACGCGGCGGGCTGATCGCACTTCGCCGCTAAGCCAAGTTTGATGAGAATGTCTTCGGCGACCGCTCGCGCCGTGATGACGTTGGCGTTTCGCTGCAAGGCGCCGACGGTGACGTTGTCGAGCACCGACAAGCCGGCGAAGGGTTTGACGATCTGAAAAGTCCGGCCGATGCCGCGGGCGCAGATCTGATCGGGGCGTAACCCGGCGATTGGTTGACCGTCGAAGGAGATCGTTCCATTGTCCGGCGCCAGCGCGCCGGCGATTAAATTAAACAGCGTGGTCTTGCCGGCGCCGTTGGGGCCGATCAGCGCAACGATGGAATTTGCTTCGACTTCGAAGGAAACATCGCTCACGGCGCGCAGGCCGCGGAAGGATTTCTCGACATTTTGGACTTCGAGCAGATTCATCGTTCCAGCTTCAGCTTGCGTGCGATGGCCGGCCAGATGCCGTGGGGGAGAAAGACCACGACCGCGAGCAAGATCACGCCGTAGATCAATTGCTTGACGCCGGGGATGTCCCAGCCCAGGGCGGCGACCAGTTCGGTGGCGCCGTCGGTGAGTAGAGTCATCAGCGCGGCACCGATAACCGGACCGAACAGCGTGCCCATGCCGCCGACGATGGGGCCCAAGATGATTTCGACGGAGCGGTTGATGTTAAAAATCTGCTCGGGGAAAAGATTGTTGTAATAAAAAGCCAAAAACACCCCGGCCACCGCGGTCATGGCGGCGCTGATCACGACGGCGAGGATTTTCCAGCGAAACGTGTTGATGCCAAGAGCGGCGGCGGCTTCCTCGTTCTCGCGGATCGCTTGCCAATAGTAACCGGGCCGGCGGCGTAACAGCCAGGAGCACAGTCCGAAGGCCAGCCCGGCGAGAAGTAAGATCGCGTAGTAATATAGCGCCGGCGGGCCGCGAAGGTTGAGGATGTCGATACGATCGCGCTGGGCGACCTTGAGAAACAGGCCGGCCGAGCCGCCGAGCCAAGTGAAATGATCGAAGCCGATGCGCGCGCACTCGGCGAAGGCGATGGTCAACAGCGTGAAGTAAACGCCGGAGATGCCGTAGCGAAAGGCCAGGGCGCCGAGGCAGGCGCTGAGCGCCGCGCAGATCATCACCGCCAACCACAGGCCGATCAATGGACTGATCCCATAGTGAAAATAGAGCGCCGCCGCGCTGTAGCCGCCGACGCCCAAGTACAACGCATGGCCCAAAGAAAGCTGGCCGGCAAAGCCCATCATGATGTTCCAGGCTTGGCCGGTGTAGGCGAAGAACAGAAACAGCGTGGCGATGGATAGGAGATAGCTGTTGGCGAAAAGCGGCAGGGCTAACAATGTAATCGCCAACCCGGTTAGAAGAATTACCGCGCGCCGATTCACCGCTTACCGCCCAACAGACCGCGCGGGCGCAGCAGTAGCACGAGAATCAACAAGGCGAAGCTGAACATGCTTTTCGCCGATGGCAGGATAAAGAGTCCGGCCAGCGCTTCCGACAAGCCGATCAGCACACCGCCGAGCAGTGCCCCGTTCATGGAACCGAGACCGCCGACGATGACGATGACGATGACGAAGGCGAGGAGCGTGTAGCCGGGACCGATGGCCGGCGTAAGATCTACGAGCAGGATCATCATGCAGCCGGCCACCGCGACGCAGACCGAGCCCAGGCCGAAGGCGATGGCGTAGAGCTGATTAACGTTGAGGCCGACAACTTTGGCGCCGAGCCAGTTGTCGGCGCAAGCGCGGATCGCCGTGCCAGTGCGGGTGAAGCGAAAGCAGCTGAATAGCGCGGCGGCGGTGGCGAGCGCCACCAGCGCGGCGTAGAGCTTGCCGCGGTCGATGAGCAGCGGGCCGAGTTCTATCGATTCGAGCAAACTGTCGAGCCGCACGCTGCGCGCATCGGGGCCGAAGGCGATCAGCTGCGCGTTGGTTAAAATGATCGCGATGGCGAGCAGCAGCATGAACTGCGAATGCTCGGGACGGGTGACGAAGGGATTGACGATCCAGCGTTGCAAACCGTAACCCAAAACAAAGAAGAGCGCCGCGATGGGAATGACCGCGATGAACGGATTCAACTCGAAGGCGCTAAATAGAATCACGCTCGCGTACATCGCCAACGTCATCATTTCGCCATGGGCGAAGTTGACCACCCGGGCAACACCGAAGATCACCGACAGTGTCGTAGCAACGTCAATCTGTCATGTTAACGGCAAGGCGAAAATGTCAGGTCGGTTTGTTGGTAGCAGCCTCCAAGGTAGAAATCGGACCGTAGCGGAACCCCTGCTTCTTAGCTGGCGTTCGGTATAGGCCAAGTGTGTGCGTC
>CAMDBU010000033.1 GCA_945889495.1 Syntrophobacter sp. SbD2
CGTCCAGAAGTTGACGCAACGCGTGTGGGGATTCGCAATAACTCCAAAACTTTGCCGTTCGCACATGAAAACACGAAACCCGCGTGTTGCGCTCAAAAATTAGCAGGCCGGGTTCTAAAAAAACGGGGTTTTCTGTCAGGCACTAGCTATGCGGTCACGTTCGCGCGTTCGGCTCGCCGGGAGCTTGAGGCGCTCGACGGGGCTATCTTGCCGCGAGTGATTTCGCGAATCGAACTTCTTGCCCAAGAGCCAAGGCCTTCTGGATCACGCAAACTGCAAGGCGAACAGAATCTGTGGCGGATTCGGATTGGCGACTATCGGGTTGTCTATAGCGTCGATGATCGGCAACGGATTGTCGACATAGTCAGAATCCGCCATCGGCGCGATGTCTATCGCTAAAGTAACAGTCGCCCATGAGCGTAAATTTGAAGCCGTAGCCAGACCATCGTTGAACGCACATACCGTTCGCATTACTCGTGCGAGCTTTAGCATTCAGTAACTATCACTATGTTGATGCAAACTATTAAAATATCCTTACTGCTCGTTGTGCTGTCCCCACAGCTTGTCCTGGCCGCCGACAAACTGCGCCTCGGCTACTCCGGCCTCAGTCCGGCCACAGCGATGCTGTGGGTGACCCAGGAGGGCAAGCTGTTCGACAAAAACAATATCAACGCCGACGTGCTGTTCCTGCGCAACAATCTCGGCCAGTCGGCGATGATCGCCGGCGAGATCGATATGGGCAGCTACTCGGCGAGCCTGATGGCGCCGGCGCGGGTGCAGGGAGCGGACTTAGTCATGATCGTCAGCTTCCAGCAGAAGCTCAACTACCGCTTGGTTGTTCGACCGGAGATTCGCACGCTGGCGGAGCTGCGCGGCAAGGTGCTCGGCGTGACGCGCTACGGCACGGTGAACGACGCGACCATGCGATTGCTGATGAGCAAGCTCGGTCTCGATCCCGATCGCGATGTCAGGTTGATTCAGGTCGGCGACTCGGCGCCGGTGGTGGCGACTTCCTTGATCGCGGGCAAGACTTTCGACGGCGCGCTGTTGCAGCCACCCTATTACAACAAGGCGGTGGAGAACGGCTTTCGCGTGTTCGCCAACATGGAGGAGATGGACATCCCATTTCAACAAGTTGGGCTCAACACGACCCAGCGTCTGATCGTGAAATCTCCGGACGTGGTGCGCCGGGTGGTCAAATCGATCCTCGAAGGCGTCCATCTCATTCGCACCAATCCCGCCGTCGCCAAGCGCGCCATCGCGCGCTACATGCAGATCAAGGACGAGAAAGTGCTGGAGGATTCCTACCAGCAGTTGAAAGGGACCTCCGAGATCAAACCCTATCCTTCGCCGGAAGGCTTCAAGACGATCCTGGACGAGCTCGGTAAAAAGCTGCCAGGTGCGCGGACGGCCAACCCGCGCGAGTTTATCGACGCGCGCTTCATTCAGGAGTTCGATAAGTCGGGCTATATCGACGGGCTGTATAAATAGTTTGCAGCCAGGATTCGGAGTATCTCCCGCAAAGGCGCAAAGTTCGGACTTTTTAGGGGGGGGTAAACCCGCCCGCCGGTTGCGCTGGTTCGATTTGGCGGGCAGGATCATGAACATCGACAGTGAGGCGGGAAAGATGTTAAGTTTTTTGCGCAAACCGAGAAATCCCCTGAACCAGGTAGGAGCAAGACCATGAATAAATTCTTTCCAACCATCGTAGCGGCGCTTTGTTTGGTAGCCCCCACGGCTTACGGCGCCCAGGCGCCGGTGCAGTTGCCGGACGGCGAGGGCAAAGTGCTGGTTCAGGGCACCTGCACCGTCTGCCATGATCTCACTCAGCTTACCCGCAGTTCCGGCTACACGCGTGAGGAGTGGAAGGAGTTGATCGGCACGATGATCAACTTGTCGGGGACGCCGCAACTCGACAGCATCACAAAATATCTTGAAACCCATTTCCCGCCCAGCGCCAAGTTCGCGCCGACGCTGGTCTCCGGGCCGGCGTCGATAACTTTTCGCGAATGGAAGGTGGAGCAATTGGGCCAGCGCACACGCGATCCAGTGGAGGCGCCGGATGGCTCTATCTGGTACGGTGGACAATACGGCAATCTGGTCGGCCGGCTCGATCGCAAGACCGGTGAGATCGTCGAATACACCCTGCCGGACAAGGCCTTGCCGCACACCGTGACGCCCGATCGCGACGGCAATATTTGGTACACCGGCAATGGCAACGGCACCATGGGCATGCTCAATCCGAAAACCGGCATGATCACCGAATACAAGATGCCCGACCCCAATGCCAAGGATCCGCATACCGCGGAATTCGACTCGAAAGGAAACCTCTGGTTCAGCTTGCAAGTGGCGAACATGATCGGCCGCTTGGTGCCGTCGACCGGGGAGATCAAGCTCGTCACCGTGGCGCGGAAAAACGCTCGCCCCTACGGCGTCAAGATCGCGGCTGACGGATCCATATGGGTTTCCTGTAACGGTAGTAATTGCCTGCTCAAAGTCGATCCCGAAACCATGGCGGTGCGTGAGTACAATTTGCCGGAAAAGAGCACGGTGCGCCGGCTCGATATCGCCGCCGATGGCATGATCTGGTACGTCAACTCGAGCCTCGGCCGTCTCGGCCGGTTGGATCCAAAAAATGGCCAGTACAAAGAGTGGGATTCGCCGAGCGGCCCGAGCTCCCATCCCTATGCCATCGCCGTCGTCGACGGTATCGTCTGGTACAACGAATCGGCTCGCCGTCCAGACGCGCTGGTGCGCTTCGATCCGGCCACGGAAAAATTCCAAAGCTGGCCGATCCCGTCCGGTAACATTTATGCCGGGATGCTTCGCCATATGCGGCCGACCCGCGATGGCAATCTGTTGATCCACCAGACCAGCACCAATCGGATATACGAGGTGAACTTGAAGCCTGGAGCGAAGCGGGTGGCGAACTAAGCGGCCGCCGCGCCGGCTTCGCGCAGCGATCTAGTTTCCATGAGGGCTCCCCGCCAGTTAATTGGCGCGGGAGCCCTTGTTGTTTTGCCGGGAAAAAACTCCCCTCCCAACTCTTGTCACCAAGCGCGCCAGTCTAGTATGTAGCGTACATCTCGATGTTTCGATTTCTTGTGAACAAAGCGTGGAACTCTTATGGCAGATAGGCCAGTAACCACCGAAGAAGGCGCCGCGGTCGCGAAAATCCCCATCGGTATCGTCAACGAGTGCGATGCGGACGTTGAGATTTTCCGACGCGATCCCGAGGATTTCACCGATGAATTGAAGGCCAAGCTCGCGCCTGGGCAGCGGCGCCAGATGACGGTCGGCCTTGACGACTGCTTGATCGCCAAGGTCGACGATCAGTTAGTGGGGGAGTATGGCGTTTGCGCCGAGCTGGGCTTGTGGCGCGTGCGCGCGGGCGACGCCCAGCGTGGGCTGCACTGTCAGATCATCGTCGCCAACCAGCGCCGCCAAGCGGTGCGCTTGGTTTGTACGGAAGGGGACGGCGGCGCGACCAAGTCCCACGAGGAAGTCCAGACGGGGGAAAGACGGGTTGTCGACTCCATGACGGGCGACTACTGGGAAGCGACGATTGGCGCGCGCATCGTGTCGGCCTATCAGCCGAGCTGGCGCTTGCCGGTCTGGAATATCATCGAAGTCGACAGCGAATTCGTGCCGGAACTGCCGGTCTTCGATTACACGGATCTGAACGATACCGAAGAACCGCGACCAATCGACTTGCCCGCCGTCGGCGAAGTCAAAGCGGTCATGGTGTTCGTCGACTTCGAGGACTTCCAAGTACCCGATAGCCCGCAGGAGGCCAGAGACGCGATCGTCGGCCAGGCCGCGGAGTGGTTTCGTGTGGAATCCTACGGCAGGTTGCAGTTCTCGGTCGACACTCCCGTGCTCGCCTGGCGGCGCATGCCGAAGCCGGCCAGCGAATACAAATCGATCGGCGGCAGCGCCGAGGAGCATAAGTCGTATATTGCGACGGCGCTGACGCAGTTCCGCGCGGATGAGATCGATTTTTCAAACTACCAAATCGTTTACATCGTTGCCGCGAAAACGCCGGAGGAGCCGAAGTATGACGGCGTCTTGGCGAACTCGCCGACGCTCAGCAACGGCCAGAATATCCAAACCAACAACGGCGTGGTCAAGCATGTGGTGACCTTTGGCCATGATGCTTATTGGCGCAGCTTCCGTGTACTGGTGCATGAGACCGGTCATCTGTTCGGCTTACCTGATCTGTATCTATTTCATCCGACGGACGAGAAGCCCCATCTCGGTCCCGCGGGGGTCTGGGATATCATGTGCGACCTTGACGGCGGTCGTCACTTTCTCGGCTGGCATAGGTACAAACTTGGCTGGCTTGACGAGTCGCAGTTGGTTTACTTCCGGTCCGGCGAGTTGGTACTCACCCTGACTACGATGGAATCCGCTCAAGGGATCAAAATGATCGTTCTGCCGAGCGAGTACTCGTCACAGCTCTATATTGTCGAGGTTGCCCAGGAGCTGGGAGAGGACGGAGCCTTTCGTGACAAGGGGATAGTGCTTTACGCCGTGGACGGGGCGGTGGGCACCGGGCATAAACCGCTGGAAATCGTTCACTGCGGCGCCGCCGTGGATGATACGAACATCGGTCTGCGCTGCGGCGACTATCTGGCGCCTAGCGAAAAGCACGAGGTCGCATTAGCCAACGGTAACCGGGTGGAAATTTCTAACAACCGGAAGGTCGAGGATGGTTTCGAGGTCACGGTTCGAGTAACCGGTGCACAGCCGGGTGCTTCGGTTAAACCGGCGAGCTGTAGCCATTGCGGCCGGCCGGTGCGCGGATAAATTCGATTGCGCTGGCGGATTTCAAACTCGCTGGACGCTACTGTTTGAGAAGCCAGGTGTCTCGTCAAGTCTAAATCACCAGTCGGAGAGATATAATTTATGATCATCGATGCAGATGCCCATATCGAAGAGTCCGAGGCGATGTTCGAGCGCTTGGACAAGGAGTTTCGGCCGCGCCGACCGTTGCCGGTCAAATTGGACCGCGACACCGCCTATGGCCGCTATAATGCCGTCTGGCTCATCGACGGCGAGACTTATCCCAAACTCATCGGCAAGGGTGGGACGATTTTTCGCACGCCGACGCTGATGGAAGCGGCGACCCAGAAGCGCGAGTCCATCGGCGCCCAGGAGATCACCGATGTGGCGGCGCGGCTGCGCGACATGGACAAGGTCAAGATCGATGTTCAGGTGGTGTTTCCGAGTTTGTTCCTAACTCATTCCGCTGAAGACGTGAAATTGGAAGCGGCGCTGCTCCGCGCTTACAATACGTTTCTCGGCGAATGCGCGGCGGAGTCCAAGGGTCGGATTCGCTTCGCCGCGCTGGTGCCGATCCGCGATGTCGAGGAGTCGATCAAGGAGATCAAGCGCTGCGCCAACATCGGCGCGGCGGCGGTGATGTTGCACGGCATGGCGTGGGAGAAGCTCCTCGGCGATGACAGCTTGTTGCCGTTTTACCAAGCGGCGGCGGATTTGAATCTGCCGATCTGCGTTCATCTGGGCTGGGGCTGTCCGGCGCTGACGCGCATCTTCGACGCCTCGACTAACTTTTACAGCGCGATCCTGCCGGTGGTGATGGGTTTCAATAGCATCATGAGCTCGGCGGCCTTCGAGAAAATTCCCAATCTGCGCTTCGGTTTTCTCGAAGCCGGCGCGGCCTGGATACCATTCCTACTCAAGCAGGTGCGGCGCGACAACCTGCGCCGCAAGCTGGCCAAAGATCCGGTGGAATATTTCCAAAGCGGCAAAGTCTTCGTCAGCGCCGAGCCGGACGAAGATCTGACCGGCATCGCGGCGCTAATCGGCGACGATTCCTTTGTGCTCGGTTCTGACTATCCGCACGGCGATCCGTCACGCCAGGAAGATATGGTCGCCGAGTTTCGCGAGCGCAAAGATCTGTCGCAGACCATGGTCGAGAAGATGTTGTCCGACAATCCCAAGCGGCTGTACGGGTTTTAGATAAGATGAGACGGATCGGACTGATCTTCTTCATCTGCGCATGGGGCGCCGCAGCGCCCGCGCCTGCGGCGCAGACCTTCGACAAGATCAAACTCGTCATTCCGGCCAAGTCCATGGGCTACTTGCCGATGTACGTAGCGATCCATCGCGGTTTTTTTCGTGACGAGGGGCTGGAGTTGGAGATTCCCAACCTGCGGCCCAACATCGCCCACTCGGCGCTGCTCGGCGGCGACATCGAATACCACGGCTTGGCGGAATCGGCATTGCGGCTGGCGGCCAAGGGTTCGCCAATGAAGAGTCTGTTCTTTTCCTTGCGCAGTCCGTTGTATTTTTTGATGGCCAAGCCGCAGCTGAAGTCGGTTCAAGATCTCAAGGGAAAAATCATCGGCATCAGCTCCTTTGGCGGCGCCACCGAAGTGTCGACGCGCATCGGCTTGCGCCATTACGGACTCGATCCCGAGCGCGACGTGACGATGATCTTGATCGGCACCGAGAATGTGCGCGTCGCCGCGCTGACTTCCGGCGCCATCGACGCCACGGTTGCCGTGCCGCCGTCCCATCTGTTGCTCAAGCAAAAAGGTTTCAACTTGCTCCTGTCGCTGGCCGATGTCGGCGAGCTGCCAGCCAACGGTTTTACTACTACTGATAAAACTTTGCGCGAGAAACGCGATCAAGTGAAGCGCTTGCTACGCGCGTTAGCGCGCGGTCTAGCATTCGCCAAAGAGCGGCAAAAAGAGACCGTCGAGATCATGGCGCGGGAGTGGCAGATCGATGCGGTGGTGGCCGAAGAGGTCTACGGCCCGGTGTCCCGGGCGCTCAGCAAAGACGGTCTCGCCAGTGAAGCGGGGCTGAAAGAACACTTCCAAATTATTCAGAAACTCGACAAGGGCATCGGTGAAATCGCGATATCGAAGGTCGTCGATTTTCAGCCGCTCATCGAAGTGCGGCGCGAGTTGGGGCTGCGCTGATTACTTGTTCAACCAATAGCGGCCGAATTCCTGGAGAAACGTCAGCGTGGAAAAATCGCCCATGCGGTCAAGATAGACTTTGCCGTTCAAGTGATCGTACTCATGCTGGATCACCCGGGCGTGGAAATCCTTGGCGATAAAGTCGAGTTTGTTGCCGTCGCGGTCGAGCGCGCTGACGTGAATCCGTTTGTAGCGCGGCACACTGCCGCGCAGGTCGGGGATACTCAAACAACCTTCCCAATCTTCTTCCATGTCGTCGGATAGCGGCTCGATTTTCGGATTGACCAGCACGGTTAGCGGGACCTTGCCCTTGTTGGGATAGCGCGGATTGTCGGCGACTTCGAGCACGGCGATTTGCTTGGAGGTGAACACCTGATCCGCCGCCAAGCCGACGCCGTCGTATTCTTTCATGGTCTCGACCATGTCGTCGATGAAGCGCTGCATGGACGCGGTTTTTAGTTCCTTGACGGAAATCGTTTCGGTGACTTTGCGTAGTACCGGATGTCCCAAACGGGTGACTTTAAGAATGGCCATGGGCAGATTTTTAGCATAGCCGTTCAGCGGTAAAAAGAGCGGCGAGTTTGGCGCCGATTCTGGGCTTAGCTGGCGCGCGAAAGGTGTCGGTGCCAAGCGGTTTCCGGCGGTTATCTTGACATAGTAGACCTAACGAGTCTATATTCAAATTGTGAAACCCAGTAAGAGCAAAAGCGAGCGCAGTTCGTTGATGAACGTCGGCCGGCGGGTCGATTACGCGGTGCGCGCGCTGTCGTTTCTCGCCGGACAGCCGAGCGGCGCGGTGGTCAGCCGGGCCGATATTGAGAAGAGCCAGGACGTACCGTCTTTTTACCTATCCAAGATTATGAAGGATCTGGTGGCCGGCGGCTTGGTCCAGTCGCATATCGGTTCCAAGGGCGGCTTTACCTTGGCCAAGAGCGCCGGCGCGATTTCGATTAAAGATATTTACGAGACCGTGGAGCGGCCGTTGGTGTTGATGGAGTGTCTCGACCAGGGTTCGAACTATTGTTCCTACTGCGCGGTGTGCACTCAGAAGTCGGTCTGGGAGGAGGCGCAGACCGTGCTCGCCAACTTCTTGGCCGGCGTCACCATCGCCGATATCGCCGACCGCCAGGGCATGAAAGGGCGCATGGCCAAGCCGGCCATCCAACGAGCCGGATAAAATTTATTAAGGACAGCGAATGTTAGAGATCAAAAATCTCCGCGCCAAAGTCGGCGACAAAGAAATCCTGCGCGGCATCGATCTGTATATCGGCGCCGGTGAAGTGCACGCGATCATGGGCCCCAACGGTTCGGGCAAGAGCACTTTAGCCCATGTGTTGTCGGGGCGGGAAAACTACCAAGTCACCGGCGGCTCGGTGACCTATCAAGGCAAAGATTTGTTGGCCATGGCGCCGGAGATCCGTGCCCGCGAAGGGATCTTTCTCGCGTTTCAATACCCCATCGAAATCCCCGGCGTGTCGACGACTTATTTTCTCAAAGCCGCGCTCAACGCGGTGCGCAAGCATCGCGGTTTGGACGAACTCGACGCCATGGAATTTCTCACTTTGATCAAGGATAAGATGAGCTTGGTGGAAATGAGCCAGGCGCTGCTCAACCGGCCGCTCAACGAAGGCTTTTCCGGCGGCGAGAAGAAGCGCAACGAAATTTTGCAGATGGCGGTGCTCGATCCGACCCTGGCGCTGCTCGATGAGACCGATTCCGGTTTGGATATCGATGCCCTGCGGGTGATCGCCGGCGGCGTCAACGCGCTGCGCAGTCCGAGCCGGGCGATGATCGTGATCACCCACTACCAGCGGTTGCTCGATTATATCGTGCCGGACTTCATTCACGTGCTCTACAACGGCCGCATCGTCAAGTCAGGTACCAAAGAGTTGGCCCTGGAGCTCGAAAGCAAGGGCTATGACTGGATCAAGGGCGAAGGCGCGGCGTTGCAATAATTCGTTTCAACGATTCTGAAAAAAATGCTCACCAGTGCAAGTAAAGAACCTTATCTAGCCGCGTTCAAAGGACTGCGCGCTAGCAGCCTGCCGGCCGGGCCGGCGTGGTTGGAACAGTTGCGCCAGGCCGGCATCGCTAGCTTCGATGCCTTGGGGTTTCCCACGCTCAAGCATGAGGATTGGAAATACACCAACGTCGAGCCCATCGCGGCGCAGTCGTTTGCTCAGGCTAATGGCGAGGCGAAGTCGATTGTCGGCGCCGAGGTGTTTTCACGCGGGATGATCGAAACCGATGCGCCGCGGCTGACCTTCGTCAACGGGGTCTTCAATGCGGCGCTGTCAAATATAGCGAATTTACCGCAAGGGTTGCGGTTGGGCCCTCTGGCGGAATTCATCAGCCATGAGGATGCCGCGGTGGTCGACCATTTGGGCCGACTGGCGAGCGCCGAGCAGCAGCATTTCGTCGCGCTCAACACCGCTTTTCTCGGCGACGGCGCGGTGGTTGATCTGGCGCCGGGCGCCCGGCTAAACCGGCCGATCTATTTGTTGTTCGTTTCGACCTCGACGGCGCAGCCGGTGATTTCGCAGCCGCGCATTTTGCTTTTGCTTGGCGCCGGCAGTGAGGCGAAGATCGTCGAGAGCTATTTGGGCGTCGGTGACAAAGCTTATTTCTGCAACGCTGTGACAGAACTGGTCGGTGGCGCAGATTCGATTATCGAGCATTACCGTTTGCAGCAGGACAGCGACGCCGGTTTTCATGTCGGCACCGTCGAAGCGAGCTTGGCGCGCGGCTGTCATTTAACTTCGCACGCCGTGACCTTGAGCGGCGCTCTAGTGCGCAATAACCTGCGCGTGCTGCTCAACGGCGCCGGCGCCGAATGCGTGCTCAACGGGCTTTATCTCGCCGACGGCAAGCAGCATGTCGATAACTACACGCTCATTGAGCATGTCAGCCCGCGAGCGTCGAGTTTGGAATTATATAAGGGTCTCCTCGGCGGCTCGGCTCACGGCGTGTTTAATGGCAAGATCATCGTCCACCCAGACGCGCAGAAGTCCGACGCGCGCCAGACCAACAAGAATTTATTACTCTCCGACAGCGCGGTGATCGATACCAAGCCGCAGTTGGAAATTCATGCCGACGACGTCAAGTGCAGCCATGGCTCGACCATCGGCCAGTTGGACGACGATGCGATTTTTTATCTGCGCTCGCGCGGCCTGGATGTGGCGGCGGCGCGCAGTTTGTTGAGCTTCGCCTTTGCCAGCGACGTGGTTCAGCGGATTAGTATCGAAACCCTGCGCCAACGCTTGGACGACTATCTGGTCGGCAGATTCGGGGCTTGGTGATTTGCCCATGAACGCGGTGCCGCAAAATAATCCGGGAACTCTGGCGTCTGGGCAGTTCGACGTGGCGCGGGTGCGCGAAGACTTTCCGATTCTTTCTGCCAAAGTTCATGGCAAGCCGCTGGTCTACTTCGACAACGGTGCCACCAGCCAAAAGCCCCAATGCGTCATTGACGCCATCGATCATTACTATCGCGCCGAAAATTCCAACATCCACCGCGGTGTGCATCACTTGAGCGAGCAGGCGACGGCGGCCTACGAAGCGGCGCGCGGCAAGCTGCGCGGCTTTATCAACGCGCGCTCGGATAAAGAGATTATATTCGTCCGCGGCACCACCGAAGCGATCAATCTGGTGGCGCAGAGCTACGGCCGGGCGTTCTTAAAGGCTGGCGATGAAATCGTCGTCTCGGCCATGGAGCATCACTCCAACATCGTGCCCTGGCAGATGCTCTGTGAGCAGGTCGGCGCCAAGCTCAGGGTGATTCCGATCAACCATGACGGCGAGATCGTCATGGAGGAATTTGAGCGGCTCCTCACCGATAAGACTAAATTCGTGTCGGTTACCCATGTTTCAAATGCGCTGGGCACCGTGGTGCCGGTGAAAGAGATCATCGCGCTCGCCCATGGGCGCGGTGTGCCGGTGTTGCTCGACGGCGCCCAGGCGGTGCCGCATTTGCAGATCGACGTGCAGGATCTCGACTGCGACTTCTATGCTTTTTCCGGCCACAAAATGTTTGGCCCCACCGGCGTCGGCGTGCTCTACGGCCGCGCCGAGCTGTTGGAAAAAATGCCGCCCTACCAGGGCGGCGGCGACATGATCAGCCTGGTGACCTTCGAGAAGACTCACTACAACGTTCTCCCTTATAAATTCGAAGCGGGGACGCCGAACATCGCCGATGGCATCGCCTTGGGCGTAGCGGTGGACTATTTGCGTGGCCTCGATTGGGCGGCGGTGACGGCGCACGAAGATGGGTTGCTGCGCTACGCCACCGAGGCGTTGGGACAAATTGCCGCGCTGCGGATCATCGGCACGGCCAAGGAAAAGGCCGGCGTGCTGTCGTTTGTCTTCGATCATGTGCATGCCCATGATGTCGGCACGATCCTCGATCAGGAAGGTGTGGCGGTGCGCGCCGGCCATCACTGCGCCATGCCGGTGATGCAGCGCTTCGGCGTGCCGGCGACGGCGCGGGCGTCCTTCGCGTTTTATAATACTATCGAAGAAATCGACGTGCTGGTGCGCGCCATTGGGCGCGTCTTGAAGGTGTTTGGCTAATGTCAGAACTCGACGATCTCTATCAAGAAGTCATCCTCGACCACAATAAGAGCCCGCGTAACTTTCGCGTCATCGGCGGCGCCAACCGGCGCGCCGAAGGTTACAATCCCTTGTGCGGCGACGAGGTGACGGTGTTTCTGCAAGTCGAAGACGGCGTCATCAAGGACATCAGTTTTCAGGGTTCGGGTTGCGCGATCTCCAAAGCGTCGGCGTCGATGATGACCACTGAGCTCAAGGGCAAGCCCGAGAGCGCGGCCCATGAACTGTTTGAAAACGTCCATAACATGCTCACCGGCGAGCCCGGCAGTGAGGGCGGCGGCGCGCGGGTCGGCAAGTTGGCGATCCTTTCTGGGGTCTGCAAATTTCCCGCGAGAGTGAAATGCGCCAGTCTCGCTTGGCACACCATGGAATCGGCGCTCAAGGGCGAGCCGCAGCCGGCCAAGACCGAATGAATTTGCCACCGCGAAATTCAATGAGGCGTAGTCTATGACCACTGAACAACCGATCATTCTGACGCGCGATTGTCCGGCAGTGATGGTGCCGAGCGGCGAACCCTTCTCTCTACAAGCCGGCGGCAAAGTTTGGCTTACCCAGGCGCTCGGCGGCGGCTACACGGTGATGACCGACCATGGTTTCACCGTGCGCATTGAAGGCCGGGATGGCGACGCGTTGGGATTTTCGGAAGGACAATCGCCGCTTGCTCAGAAAGCCACGACTAGCGGTTCGGTGGAGGAGCGGGTGTGGCAGCAATTACGCTCCTGTTTCGATCCGGAGATTCCCGTGAACATCGTCGACTTGGGATTGATCTACGATTGCCAAGTCGACGCACTGCCCAGCGGCGGCCACAAGGCGACGGTTCATTTTACGCTCACCGCTCAGGGCTGCGGCATGGGCGAGTTTTTGAAAGCCGATATCAAGCGCAAGCTGCTCGAAGTAAAAGAGCTACGCGAGGCGGTGGTCGAACTGGTCTGGGAGCCGCAGTGGAACCAGAGCCGCATGTCGGTGGCGGCCAAACATCAACTCGGGATCGAGTAACCGTGAAATAATGGAAAGCATCAATCAAACGATCATCGAAGCCGAAGTCATCGAAGCTCTGCGCACCATCTTCGATCCGGAGATTCCGGTTAACGTCTACGAGTTAGGTTTAATCTACGTCGTCGAGGTGAGCCCCGAGGGGGCGGTGATGATCCGCATGACCTTGACCTCACCCCATTGCCCAGCGGTGCAGTCGATGCCGGCGGAGATCGAAGGCAAGGTGCGAACCATCACCGGGGTTACCGACGTGTCCATCGATCTGGTCTGGGACCCGCCTTGGGATCAATCGAAGATGTCGGAGGCGGCGCGCTTGCAGTTGGGCATGATGTAGGAACGTTTCACTTTTGCAGCGGTTCCGCGAAAACTCCATTGGCGATTTCCCATGACTCCATTTGACCAGCTAGGCGGCGAATTGAAGCTGCGCACGATTATCGACCAGTTCGTCGATCAGGTTTTCGCCGACCGCATGATTGGTTTCTTCTTTCGCAACGCCGATAGAGCTCGGATCAAGGAAATGGAATATCAGCTGGCGGCGAGTTTCCTCGGCGCCCAGGTCGAATATAGCGGCCGGCCGTTAGACCAGGTACATGGCAAGTTCCCGATCATGGGCGGCCACTTCGCCAGACGAAGGCAGATCCTAAAAGAAACCATCGAGGCCCATGGGGTCGCCAAAGAGATCGAACAGCTCTGGCTCGACCACACCGAAGCGCTGCGCCCGCTGATCACGCCGGAAGGCGACGCCGGTTGCGATCCGATCGCCGCCCGCGAGCGCGCCAAGAGCGCCTAACTCCAGAAATTTTTTGGATTTTCCGTTAACGAACATTTGTCGACGCTAGAACCTTGTGCTACTAATTGTAGCGGGCGTCAGGCAGTCATCTAGGACTTGTGTGAGACTAGCACAGCTTTACAACCAACCTAGGTTGACCCTATCGGTTGAGTTCTTTCCTCCAAAGACAGAAAAGGGCGAGGAAAACCTCTTTAGCGAGATCGAGCTGCTTAAGAGGATAAACCCCGCCTTCTGTTCTGTTACGTACGGGGCGGGCGGAAGCACGCGCGAAAAAACCGTCGATCTGGTGGACACGATTCATTCCGCTTGCGGTCTCGAAGTAATGTGCCACTTGACGGTGGTTGGCCAGTCCAAGGACGAGGCCCGCACGGTGCTGAAAAAGCTCAAGGAATTCGGCATCGAAAATGTCTTAGCCCTGGGCGGCGATCCGCCCCAAGGCATGGCCGACTGGCAACCCCATCCCGACGGCTTTCATCACGCCATCGAGCTGGTGCGCGAAGCGGTGGCGATGGGATCGTTTTCGGTGGCGGTGGCGGGTTTTCCGGAAACCCATCCGAGGGCGATTAGCCGCGACGCTGACTTGCGCTTTCTCAAGGAAAAAGTTGACGCCGGCGCCGATGCGATTATCACTCAACTGTTTTTCGACAACCAAGATTTCTTTCGTTTCAGCGACGATCTGCGCAAACTGGGCGTGAAAGTGCCGATCATCCCGGGCATCTTGCCGTTGCAAACGGCGTCCCAGGTGCGCCGCTTTACCTCGCTCTGTGGATCAAAGATCCCGGCGAACCTGGAAGATCAATTGGCTAAAGTCGAAAGCGATGACGATGCGGCGATTGAGTTGGGCATCGAGTACGCTACCAAGCAATGCCAAGAGTTGATCAAGTTCGGCGTCGCCGGGGTGCATTTTTACACGCTCAATAAGTCCTATTCGGTCTTGGCGATTCACCAGAATCTCGCACTGTAATTTTTCCTGTTTCAGCTAAATTTTAGTTACTGATCGACCAGCGTCTGCTGGTTAACGAAAGCGTCATGGCGGATAACGAAACCCCTATCGTCGAAGAAGATAACGAACAGGTCGAAGTGCGCAAGCACAAGCTCGCCAAGCTGCGCGACGGCGGCCAGAATGTTTACCCCAACGATTTCAAACCGACCCACTCGGTGACCCAGGCGGTGGCCGCGGCGGAGGGGGCGAGTGACGATGAATTGCATGCCAATCATCGCGAGGTCGCGGTTGCCGGCCGGATCATGGCGATCCGGCGCATGGGCAAGGCGTCGTTCTTTCAGATTCAAGACCGGCGCGGCCGGCTGCAAGTTTACGCCCGCAAGGACCGCATCGGCGACGACGCCTACGGCTTGTTCCAGAGCTTCGATATCGGCGATCTGGTCGGCGTCACCGGCCATCTGTTTCGCACCAAGACCAAGGAGCTCACCGTCGAAGCCGCCGGCTTGCGCTTACTGACCAAATGTCTGCGCCCGTTGCCGGAGAAGTGGCATGGTCTGGCCGATGTCGAAGCGCGCTATCGCCAACGTTATGTCGATTTGATGGTCAATCCGGAAGTGCGCGATGTGTTCGAGAAGCGTTCGCGCATCGTGCGCTTGCTGCGGCGCTTTTTCGAGGATCGCGACTTTCTCGAAGTCGAGACGCCGATGATGCAGTCGATCCCCGGCGGCGCGGCGGCCAAGCCGTTCATCACCCATCACAACGCCCTCGATTTGGAATTGCACTTGCGGGTCGCGCCGGAGTTGTTTCTCAAGCGGCTGCTGGTGGGCGGCTTCGAGCGGGTCTTCGAGCTCAACCGGAATTTCCGCAATGAAGGCATTTCGGTGCGGCACAATCCGGAATTTACCATGGTCGAGTTCTACCAGGCCTATGCGACCTTCGAGGATCTTATCCAATTGACCGAAGAGTTATTCGTTGCCATCGCCAATGACGTCGCCGGCGGTCTGCAACTGCCTTACAACGGCGCGACCATCGATTTGACCCGGCCCTGGCAGCGCTTGACGATTCGCGACGCGATTCTCGTCCATGGCGGCGCCGAAGAAAAAGACGTCGCCAACCTGGAAAGTCTGCAAGCCTTCGCCAAGCAGCGCGGCTTGAAGATCGATCTCGATGTGCCCTATGGCAAGCTATTGGTGGCGGTGTTCGAAGAAGTCGCCGAAGCGAAATTGATCCAGCCGACTTTCTTGACTGGCTTTCCCATCGAAGTCTCGCCATTGGCGCGTAAGAACGACCAAGACCCGGCGATGGTCGACCGCTTCGAGCTTTACATCGGCGGCCGGGAGCTGGCCAACGCGTTCTCCGAACTAAACGACCCGGCCGATCAGCGGCAACGCTTTCTCGAACAGATGCAGGCGCGCGCCGCCGGCGACGAGGAAGCCAATCCGATCGACGACGATTACGTTCGCGCTCTTGAGTACGGCATGCCGCCGGCCGCCGGCGAAGGCATCGGCATCGACCGCTTGGTGATGTTTTTCACTGACTCGGCGTCGATCCGAGATGTTATTCTTTTTCCGCTACTGCGCCCGCACCGTTAAGCTTCACGCCAATCCACCCGATGCGCTACGAACTATTCATCGGCCTGCGCTACTTGCAGGCACGCCGGCGCGAGACTTTCATCTCGCTGATCACGCTGATCTCGATTGTCGGCGTGATGATCGGCGTGATGACTTTGAACGCGGTGATGTCGGTGATGACCGGCTTCGAAGAGACTTTGCGCGATCGCTTGCTCGGTATCAACGCTCATATCGCGCTCGTGCGTTCCGGCGAACCGATGCGGGATTATGACAAACTGGTTGAGCAGATGAGCAAACAGCCGGGCGTGGTGGCGGCATCGCCGACGATTTATGGCCAGGTGATGCTCACCGCCGGGCCGCGGGTCACCGGGGTGGTGGTGCGTGGCGTCGATCCGGATCGGGTCAATGGCGTGGTCAACATTCAAAGCTTCATGCGCGAGGGTAATCTTGCAGATCTCAAGAGCCAGCATCCGATCCAGGTCGATGATCGCACGGTCAATCTGCCGGGGGTGATTCTCGGTGAGCGGCTAGCCAATCAGCTCGGGGTGTTTCGCGGCAACGCGGTACAAGTGGTGTCGCCCCTGGGCAGCCCCACCGCCATCGGCGTGATCCCCAAAGTGCGCCGTTTCGTTGTCAGCGGCATTCTCAGAAGCGGCATGAGCGAGATCGATTCGACCTTGATCTTCATGAGCCTCAGCGATGCTCAGAAGTTTTTTGAACTGGGCGACGGTGTGACCAATATTGAAATGCGCGTAAAGGACGTCAATCGCTCGCGCGAGATCGCCGACCGGATTCAAAAGCAACTGGGGTTTCCCTATTTCGCCGAGGACTGGACCCGCCTCTGGCCCAATCTGTTTTCCGCTTTGAAACTGGAAAAGACCGTTTACTTTCTCGTCCTGATGCTGATGGTGCTGATCGGCGCCTTCAATATTGTCTCAACTTTGGTCATGGTGGTGATGGAGAAGCGCAAGGACATCGCGATCCTGCGCTCCATGGGGGCGACCCAGAAAAGCATCCGGCGGATTTTTTTACTCAAGGGCTGCTTGATCGGCGTGGTCGGAACGATTCTCGGCACTGTCCTTGGCTTGCTGGTTTGTCTGCTGATATCTAAATATGAGTTTCACTTGCCCGACGGCGTCTTTCTGATTCAAACGGTGCCGGTAAAAATTTACTGGAGCAATTTCGTCCTGGTCGCGTTCTCGTCGTTTGCCGTCTGCTTGTTGGCGAGCCTCTATCCGGCGCGCCAAGCGGCTAAATTAGATCCGGTGGAAATCATCCGCTATGAGTGAGTTGCTCGCCGTCCGCGACCTGTGCAAGTCGTTCACCGAAGGCGCCACCGACATTCATGTCCTGCGCGGCGCCAATTTCTCATTGGCCGAGGGTGAACGGGTCGCGGTGGTCGGCCAGTCGGGAGTGGGGAAGAGCACGCTCTTGCATATTCTCGGCACCCTTGACCGGCCCACTTCAGGGGAGATTCTGTTTCGTGGCAAAGCACTGCCGATGGACGACGAGGCCGCGCTTTGCGAGTTTCGCAACCGGCAGATCGGCTTTGTCTTTCAATTTCATTATTTGTTGCCGGATTTCTCGGCCATCGAGAACGTCATGTTTCCGGCATTGATCCAGGGCATGGACGCCGAGCGGGCGCGCAGCGAAGGGGAGCGCTTGCTCGAAAGCGTCGGTTTGAAAGACCGCATGAGCCATCGTCCCGGCAAGCTTTCCGGCGGCGAACAGCAGCGGGTTGCGGTGGCCCGGGCGGTGATTCTCCAACCCAGTCTCGTGCTGGCCGACGAACCGACCGGCTCGCTAGATTTACGCATCGGCGAAGAGGTTCAAGAACTGTTGTTTCAGCTCAATCAGGAAAAAAAAATCGCTCTGATCGTCGCCACCCACAATCGCGAGTTCGCGGATAAGATTGGCCGCCGGGTCGAGCTCCGCGATGGCCTGCTGATGGCCAGCTGAGCGGCGCCTCGAAGCTTTACAATATTGGTGCATTTTGTTAATTAAATAATGTCTTTGGTAACTTTGGATGGAATTCCGAAGCCCTCCATGAAACCACAAAAAACTTTCGCCTTGGTTGTGTTCCTGCTCACCGTCTTCGTGGCGTTGTTCAGCAGTCGCTCTAGTTTTGCCCAAGAGGGCGCTAGACTGAAAGACGTGCGTATTGGCGGCAACGTGCGGGTCGAAGAGGATGGCATCCGCTTGCATGTGAAGAGCCGGCCGGGGGATCCGTTCAACGCGGCGCTCATCGAGCAAGATGTCAAAGCGATTTTTCGCATGGGCTTTTTTGACGATGTCCACGCCGAACTATCGCCGGACAATATTCTAACGTACGCCGTCAAAGAAAAGCCCTATATCCGTGAAGTTCGCGTGCAGGGTAACACCCAGGTGGGGCGCGACAAGATCGATACCGCGTTGGGTGTGGCGCCGCGAACGATTCTCGACCGCAGCAAAGTTTCCGAGGGTGTGGAAAAGGTCCGTAAACTCTATACCGAACAGGGCTATCTCAACGCCTCAGTGGATTTCGCCGTGGCCACCGAGGCCAACAACCAGGTCTCGGTGGTGCTCGACATCGCCGAAGGCACCCGTTTGCTGATCAAGCGAATTTCTTTCGAAGGCAATAAGGCTTTCTCGGAGGCCGAGCTCAAGGACTTATTGGGTACGAAGGAAGAGTGGATTTTTTCCTTCTTTACCAACCGCGGCGTGTTGGATCGCGATATGCTCACCAACGACGTGGCGATCCTGACCAACCATTTCAACGACAATGGTTATGTCGAAAACAAAATCGACGAGCCGGTGATCATTCGCGCCCGCGACAGACTCGAAGTGGTCTTCCGGGTAAACGAGGGAGCCCAGTACCGGGTCGGTAAAGTCGAGATTGGTGGCGACTTGATCGAAGACGGTAAAAAAATGCTCCAGGGAGTCAAGTTGACCACAGGGCAGATATTTCGTGGCAGCCGCCTACGCGACGATGTCACCTCAATCGGGGATTCCTACGCCAATAAGGGATTCGCCTTTGCGCAGGTCGATCCGGTGACCCAGGTTGACGTGACGAAAAAGGTGGTCGATATAGCCTTGGTTATCACCAAGGGACCGCCGGTCTATTTCAACCGGGTGTCGGTGACTGGCAATAGCAAGACACGCGACAAAGTCGTGCGCCGGGAATTGTTGGTCAACGAACAGGAACTCTACTCTGGGCTCAAAGTCACCCAAAGCCGCAATGCTTTACAGCGCACTGGCTATTTCGAGGATGTCCAACTCAACACCAAAAAGACCGATCAGCCGGATACCTTGGATCTAGTCGTCGATGTCAAAGAGGGGTCCACCGGGACGTTCCAGGTGGGCGCCGGTTATAGTAGCGGCGATGGCTTCTTATTCAATGCCAATGTCTCGGAAAAAAACTTCATGGGGCGTGGTCAGGGGATGAGCGGTAATTTCAGTCTCGGTTCGCGTCGCCAGGACTATGTCGTCAGTGTCAACGATCCCTATTTTCTCGACTCGAAAGTCGGCGTCGGTTTGGATGCCTTCAACAACACGCGTAAGTACACCGATTTCGATGAGAAAAAATTAGGCTTCGGGGTCAATTCCAGTTATCCGCTCAAAGACTTTTCTTGGCCATTTTTCGCGGGCGGCAAAACCGACGCGGATTTGACCGCCAAGGATAAAGCTAGCGATAAGTTGACCCTATGGGACTTTTCGCGCGCGAATTTGTCCTATGACTTTACCCGGGAAAATATCAAGAATGTTTCAGCCACGGCGGCGCAATCGATTCAGGATGAGAAGGGACTGTCTCTGACCAGCAGCATCACGCCCGGGTTGTCCTATGATAGCCGGGATCATTTTTTCAATCCTACCGAAGGCACGAAGTTGGCGCTGTCCTCGAAACTGGCCGGCTTGGGCGGCGATAGCCGATTTATCAAAAACGACCTGAGCGCGCGCTGGCACTATCCACTACTGAAAGACCCCAACTGGGGCGGTTCCTACGTGTTGGCGCTGGGTGGCTCGTTCGGTTATGGGGTGGGATTCGCTGACCGCAAAGGTCAGAATGACTTGCCGCTATTCGAGCGCTATTTCGGTGGCGGTATCAATTCGGTGCGCGGCTTTACCGAACGAAGCCTCGGGCCGCGGGCGCCCTCGGGATGTACAGTCACGAACGGAGTGACCACATGCACCGGCACGGACGTTGTCGGTGGCGACAAATCGGCGGTGCTCAACACCGAGATATTGTTCCCGGTCATGGAGCAATATGGATTGCGTGGCGTTGCCTTTTTCGATCTCGGTAACTCGTTCAATTCCTTCGACTTTGGCGATCTGCGCCGTTCGGTGGGTATCGGCGGGCGTTGGATGTCGCCGTTTGGGCCATTGCGCGTCGAACTCGGCTTTCCTCTGGCTAAGAAGCCGAACGACGATACCTCAGTGCTCGGTTTTTCCATTGGCAGTCAGCCTTAACCATCGATTTTTCCTTTAAGGTAGAGTTTAACTGGAGGTTGGGAGTGAAATATTGGCTCGCGTTGTTGCTGTTGGGTTTTTCCTGGACGCCTGGACTGGCCCAGGATCGGATTAAAATCGGCTATCTCGACGTGCAGCGAGCAGTCGCCGAGTCGGCCGCCGGCAAACGCGCCGGCGATCGTTTCCAAGCGCAGGTGAAAAAGGCCGAGGCCGACACGCTCAAGGAGCGCCAGGATATTGAACGACTGCGCAGCGATATCGAAAAGAAAGGGCCGCTGCTCAAGGAAGAAGAGCGGCGTAATCTCGAGGCCGACTTTCAAAAGCGTTCGGTCACTTTGCAGCGCACCATGGGCGACTTGCAACAGGACCTCGAAGCCAAACGGCGCGACATGATGCAGGATATTCTCAAGGAGCTCGAGGGCGTGGTGAACGATGTCGGCAAAGCCGAAAAGTTCACCTTGATCCTCGATCGTTCCCAGGTGCTGTTCGCCGATCAGGGCATCGATGTCACCAATAAAGTGATCGAGACTTACAATAGCCGGGCGAAAAAGTAGCGCCGTTGGAGCAATCCTTAGCAGCTTTGGCCGGTTTGGTCGCGGGTCGGGTGGTCGGTGACGGTTCGGTGGTCATTCGCCGGGTGGCGCCGATCGACGAAGCTGTGGCCGGCGAGATTACTTTTCTCACCAACCCGCGCTACGCCAAGCATTTGGAGCACTGCCAAGCGAGCGCGGTGATCGTCGCCATGGGCGGCGCCGCGGACTATGCCGGGAAGTCGCCGATTGCTTTTCTCGAAGTCGGAGATCCCTATATCGCCTTCGCGAAAATTCTCCAGCTGTTTGCCGCGCCGCAGCAATTTAGCCGAACCTGTAGTGCGCAAGCGAGCGTCGACGGTTCGGCGTCGCTGGCTGACGGCGTTACGGTTTTTCCCCACGTCTATATCGGCGCGGGCGCCCGTATCGGCCGCAACGCTGTGCTTTATCCAGGTGTCTTTATTGGCGACGATGTCCAAGTCGGCGCCGATTGCACGCTTCATCCCAACGTCACCGTGCGCCAGGGCTGTCGGTTGGGCGACCGGGTGATCCTCCACGCCGGGGTGGTGATTGGCAGCGACGGCTTCGGCTATGCCGGCCGTGGCGAGGGGCGGGTCAAGATTCCTCAAGTCGGTATTGTCGTGGTCGAGGACGATGTCGAGATCGGCGCCAATACCACCGTCGACCGGGCAACTCTTGGGCGCACCGTGATCGGCCGTGGCGCCAAGATCGATAATCTGGTGCAGATCGCTCACAACGTAAACATCGGCGAACATTCCGTCGTGGCGGCCCAGGCCGGCATCGCTGGCAGCACCAAGGTTGGCAAGCATGTCACCATCGCCGGCCAGGTGGGTATCGTCAATCATCTTGAGATTGGCGACGGCGCGATGATCGGACCCCAGTCGGGGATTCCTAAGTCGGTGCCGCCGGGCGCGATACTTTCCGGTGGCATCGCCGCGGCGCCCCATCATGAGTGGCTTAAAGTCATGACGCTGTTGCCGCAACTGCCCAAGCTCTGGAACTCGGTCCGCGCGCTGGAGCGGCAAATGGCCGGGTTGCTCAAAAAGTAAAAGGCCTATGCCCATGTTGGAAGCCAAGGATATTCTCAACTATCTGCCGCACCGCTACCCATTTTTATTGGTCGACCGGATCCTCGAAATTCACGGCGAGGAAAAAATCGTCGGCATCAAAAACGTCTCGTTTAACGAACCGTTTTTTCAGGGCCACTTCCCGGATCATCCGGTGATGCCCGGAGTGTTGATCTGCGAAGCGATGGCCCAGGTGGGGGCGATCTTCGCCCATAGCAGCCGAGCCGGCATGGACGATAAGCGGATCTTCATGCTCACCGGACTCGATCAGGTGAAATTCAAGCGGCCAGTGGTGCCAGGGGATCAGCTGCGCATTGAACTGACCTGTCAAAAGCGGCGCGGCGCCTATTGGAAAATGCTCGGTGTCGCGTCCGTTGACGGGAAGGTGGTTGCTCAGGCGCTGATCTCGGCGATGGAAGTTGAAAAAGCCTAGGAGCGACGGTTCATTGGCGAAAATACATCCCACCGCCGTCATCGATCCACGCGCCGAACTCGCCAGCGATGTCGAAATCGGCCCCTATGTGGTGATCGGCGCCCAGGTGAAAATCGCCGAGGGCACCAAGGTGCAATCCCATGCGGTGATCGATGGCTTGACCGCCATCGGCCGCGCCAACCTGATTTTTCCCTTCGCCACGGTCGGCACCATGCCGCAGGATTTGAAATATAAGGGCGAGCCCAGCGAGTTGATCATCGGTGATCATAATACGATTCGCGAGTTCGCCTCGCTCAATCCCGGCACCGTCGGCGGCGGCATGATCACCCGGGTAGGCAGCCATAATTTGTTGATGATGTATTGCCACATCGCCCACGACTGCATCGTCGGCAATCGCAACGTGATCGCCAACGGCGCCACTCTCGGCGGCCATGTGGTGATCGAAGATGGCGTCATCGTCGGCGGCCTGGTGGGCATTCATCAATTTGTCCGGATTGGCACCGGCGCGATCCTCGGCGCCGGTTCGATGGTCTCCAAGGATGTGCCGCCGTTTTGCAACGCCACCGGCGACCGCGCCAAGTTGCATGGTCTCAATGTCGAGGGCATGAAGCGGCGCGGTTTCGATAAAACCAAGATCGATACGATTCACAAAGCCTACCGCATCATGTTTCGTTCCAAGCTGAAAATTAACCAGGCGCTGGAAAAAATTCGCGGCGAGCTGCCGCCACTGCCTGAGCTCGAACAGTTCACCTCCTTCATCGCCGCCTCCGAGCGCGGCGTGTGCCGTTAGCGGTTAATTCCTTCCAATCATTGACGATGGCTAAAATCGGCCTGATTGCCGGCAACGGCAAATTTCCGCTGATCTTTGCCGAGGAAGCTAAGCGCCAGGGTTATTCAGTGGTCGCCGTGGCGCACCGCGAGGAGACCGACGCGGCGCTGGAAACTCAGGTCGACGAGTTCAATTGGATCTATGTCGGCCAGCTGGGCAAAATCATCCGTACCTTTCACAAGGCCGGGGTGACCGAAGCGGTGATGGCTGGCGGCATTCGTAAGGTTCGGCTGCTCGGCAATTTCCGTCCCGATCTGCGCGGCGCGCGCTTTCTCGCCAAGCTGAAAAAACGCGACGACGACGCGCTGCTCCGCGGCATCGCCGATGAGCTCGCCAGCGACGGCATCAAAATCATCGACTCGACCTTTTGCTTGGCTAACATCATCCCCCAGGAAGGTGTCTTGACGCGCCGCCAGCCCAACGCCGCCCAATGGGAGGACATTGCCTTGGGTATTCGCGTGGCCAAGGAGATCGGCCGTTTGGGCATCGGCCAGACCGTGGTGGTGAAAAATCAAGTGGTGCTGGCGGTGGAAGCGGTGGAGGGCACCGATGCGGCGATCGAACGGGGCGGCCGGCTGGCCAAGTCCGGTTGCGTGGTGGTCAAGGTCAGTAAGCCGGAGCAAGACTTACGCTTCGATGTTCCAGCCGTCGGCGTCGAAACGATCAAGGCGCTGCGCGCGGTCGACGGCGCCGTGTTGGCGATCGAAGCCGGCAAAGCGATATTGATCGAAAAGGATGAATTGTTACGCCAGGCGGATAGCTACGGTATCGCCGTGGTCGCGGTGGCGGTTTAATTTTTTATGTCTACTGAAGCTTTACCTGTTGCGGTGGTCGGCGTCGGCTATCTCGGCAAGTTTCACGCCGAGAAATACGCTGCGTCGGAAAAAGCTAACTTGGTCGGCGTCGTCGATGTCGATGGCGCGCGCGCCCGCGAGATCGGCCAGGCGGTGGGCGCGCCGGCGTTTACCGATTACCATGAGCTGTTTGGCCGCATTCGCTGCGCCAGCATCGCCGTGCCGACCCGCTATCATCACCAGGTGGCGCGCGATTTTCTTGAGGCCGGCATCGATGTGCTGGTGGAAAAACCATTGACCGCGGATTTGGCCCAGGCCAAGGAGCTGGTCGCCCTGGCGGCGGCCAAGGGCGCGCTCTTGCAAGTCGGTCATCTCGAGCGATTCAATCCGGCGATCCGCCGCCTCGAAGGAATTATCAAGGATCCCAAATTCGTCGAGTGCCACCGTTTGGCGCCGTTCATCGAGCGCGGCACCGATGTCGATGTGGTACTGGACTTGATGATCCACGACATCGACGTCATTACCAGCTTGGTGCGCTCGCCGATCCTGCGCGTCGAGTCGGTGGGCGTGCCGGTGTTGACCGAGATGCCGGACATCGCCAACGCGCGCATCACTTTCGAGAACGGCTGTATCGCCAACGTCACCGCCAGCCGGGTATCGATCAAGCGCGAGCGCAAGGTGCGCTTTTTTCAGCCCGACGCCTATATTTCGATCGACTACGATCAGCGGCGGGCGCAGATTTATTACAAACCCAAACCGGGCGCCGGCTGGCTCGATATCCGCGCCGAGAATATCGAAATCAAAGACGGCGACGCCCTGGCCGACGAGATCGATTCGTTTCTCGATTGCGTGCGCAGCCGCAATGCGCCGCTGGTCGGCGGCACCGAAGGTTTGCGCGCCCTGGAGATCGCCACCATGATCAGCGCCCAGCTGGCCAATCTGTCCCCCGAACCGGCGCGTGGCTGAAAAAATCAAGCAGATCATGTTGGTGGTGGGCGAAGCGTCGGGCGATGTCCATGGCGCCCATTTGGTAACTGCCCTGCACCGCCAGCACCCGCGGTTAAAAATCTTCGGCGTCGCCGGCGAGCAGCTCCAACAAACCGCATTCGAAGCGCTATTCAATGTTTCCCAACTGACCGGCATGGGGCTGGTGGAACTCGCCGGCAACGTGAAAAATATTTGGCGCGCCTACACGCTTTTGCGCGATGCGCTCAAACAACGCCGACCCGATTTACTCATTCTCATCGACTTTCCCGATTTCAATTTGCGCCTGGCGCGGGTCGCCAAGTCCTTGGCCATTCCGGTGCTTTATTACATTAGCCCACAGATTTGGGCCTGGCGGCGCGGCCGGGTGCGCCAGATCGCCAAGTCGGTGGACCGGATGGCGGTGGTGTTTCCCTTCGAAGTCGAGTTTTACCAGCGCCATGGCGTCAACGTGACCTTCGTCGGTCATCCGTTGTTGGAGAGCGTCACCGCCAGCCAGAGCCGGGAAGCGGTGCTGGCGCGTTACGGCCTCGACCCGGCGAAAAAAACCATCGCGCTGTTGCCCGGCAGCCGCCATGGCGAGGTCAGCCGGCTACTGCCGCCGATGCTTGCGGCCGCGGCGCAAATGCACGCCAGCGACAACGTCCAGTTTTTTTGTCTGCGCGCCAGCACCATCGACGCCGCCGATTTGCAGCGCCTGATCGGTGGCGCCAAGATTCCGCTGGTCGATCGCGATCGCTACGACGCGGTGCGCGCCGCGGATCTGGTCTGGACCGCGTCGGGGACGGCGACCTTGGAGACTGCGCTCTTGGCCCGACCCATGGTGATCGTCTACCGCATGTCCTGGCTAACTTATCTGATCGCTCGGCTGCTCGTGCGGGTCGAGCATATCGGCATGGTCAATTTGATCGCCGGTAAACGCTTGGTGCCGGAGCTGATTCAAAGCGATGTCAATCCAACCAAACTGATCGGTGAAAGCCGGCGCCTGTTGAACGATGCCAAGGCCCACGCCGCTCTGGTCGACGAACTCAACCAGCTGCGCCAACGCTTGGGCTCACCCGGCGCCGCCGACCGGGTGGCGGCGATGGCGCTCGGCATGATTGGAGTTTGACCATCGATGTGGTTCGTCGGTTACAACTTTTTGCTCTCGCTGCTTTTTCTCCTGGCCCTGCCGTTGCTGCCGTTATTGCCGTTATTGGGCAAACGTTTCAGCGCCGGGTTGGGCCAGCGCCTGGGCTATTATCCACCGGCATTGACGCGCACGTCGGCCGGCGCGCAGCCGGTATGGATTCACGCCTCGTCGGTGGGCGAGGTGCGCTCGATTGAAACTTTGGTTCGCGAGTTAAAAAACCGCCAGCCGCGCCGGCGCATTCTATTGTCGACCTTTACCAGCAGCGGCCAGGCAATTGCCGAAAAAATCACCGGCGTCGATGCGGCGATTTATTTGCCGCTGGATTTTTTGTGGACCGTGCGGCGCGCCCTGCGGCAGTGGAATCCGACGCTCTTGTTGATTGCCGAAACCGAGATCTGGCCCAATTTATTGAGCGAATGTTTTCGCCGCGGCATTCCCGCGGTAATGGTGAGCGGCCGCTTGTCGCCGCGCTCCTTGCCGCGCTATCAGAGATTCGGCGGTTTTTTTCGCCAGGTGCTCGGCCGCTTCGCCGCCATCGGCGCGCAGAGCGCCGAGGATGCCGCGCGCATGGTCAAGCTCGGCGCCGATCCGAGCCGGGTCACCGTGGTCGGCAGTCTCAAGTCGGCCGGCGCGCCGGCGCCAGCCTCGCGACTGGCCAGCGTGGCGCGGCACGGCAAAAAACTTTTGATCGCCGGCAGCACCCATGGCGGCGAGGAAGAAATCCTGCTGGCCAGTTTCGCGGCGCTCCGGCCCAAATTCCCCGAGCTGTCGATGGTTTTGGCGCCGCGCCATCCGCAACGCTTCGATGAAGTCGAAGCGCTGGTGCGCCGCAGCGGTTTCAGCTTTCAGCGGCGCAGCCGCAGCGCCGACGGCGATCTTTTCGCCCGCGACATTTTACTTTTGGATACCTTGGGCGAGCTCGGTGAGTTCTTCGCCTGCGGCGATATCGCCTTTGTCGGCGGCAGTCTGGTGGATATCGGCGGTCACAATATTCTCGAGCCGGCGCGCGCCGGTAAAGCGATTCTGTTCGGCTCTTACATGAGTAATTTGCCCGCCCTGGCCGGTGAATTCAAATCCGCGGGCGCGGCCATGGAAGTCGCCGATGGCCCGGCCTTGACGGCGGCCTTGGCGCAGTTGTTGGCCGACGACGCCCAGCGCTTGGCCATGGGTCGGCGTGCCCTGACGGCGTCGGCTCAGGATGACGGCGCGATGCAACGTAACTACAATTTGGCGGCGCGTTATCTGACGGATGCGCCGGTACCGCTGGGGGCGGTTCCGTCCTATGGCGAAGGTGATTTAACCATCCATGTCTGATTCAGCGGTGCGGCGGGTGTGGGAGCGGCGCGACGTCGGTGGCAAGCTTTTAGGATGGCTTCTCTGGCCGGCGTCCTTGGCTTATGCAGCCGCGGTTCAACTGCGCAATATTTTTTTCTCCCGCGGCTGGATCAAGTCGGTGCGCTTGCCCAGGCCAGTGATCAGCGTCGGTAACCTGACCGTCGGCGGCACCGGCAAAACGCCCACTTGTCTATGGCTCGCCGGCGAGTTGCGCCGCCAAGGGTTGAAGGTGGCGATTTTGAGCCGCGGTTACCGGCGCAAGGCGACCGAGCCGGCGATTTTGCAACCGAGCCAACTGAACGTTGACATTGCGCAAAATGACCATGAACTCGCCCAAGGCGGCGACGAACCCTTGATGATGGCGCGGCTCTACGACCAGACCGTCGGTGTCGGCGCCGACCGGGCGCAAGCGGCCCAAGCGCTGTTGCGCCAGAATGGCGCCATCGACGCATTCATACTCGACGACGGCTTTCAGCATCGTTACGTCAAACGGGATATCGACCTGCTACTCCTTGGCGAAGACAGTTCAGGCCGGGTGCTGCCAGCCGGGCCGTTTCGCGAGCCCCGGCGCAACTTGAAGCGCGGCGATTATTGGTTGGTCACCGGCGCCGAGACCGAGTGGCGTCGCCAGCTGCCCGAGGCACGTTCGAAGGCGGCGTTTAGCGGCGTCTTGGAGCCCTTGGACTTGATCACCTACGATGACCATCGTTGGAAGCGCTATCCGCTGAGCGTTTTGCACCATAGCAAGATTCTGACGGTCACCGGTATCGCCAACCCACAAAAATTTTATGAAGCGATCCATGAGTGGGAAGGACAAATCGTTCACACCTTGGAGTATCCCGATCACCATGCTTACAGCCCGAAGGACTGGCAGGAGATCAGCCGGATGGCGCGCTTGATCGATCTGATCGTCACCACCGAGAAAGACATTCTCAAGCTGATTCGCTACCCCTTCGCGCGCGATAAACTCTTGGCCCTGCGGGTCGGCATGACCGTGACCGGCGGCGAGCAATTGATCGCCGATATCGTCACGAAGATTCGCGCCGCCGATGGCGGCGAACCATGAGCACGGCGGCGCTTTGGCCAGCGGTGTTCCTCGACCGCGACGGCACCTTGATTCGCGAAGTCGGCTATCTGTGCCGCCCCGAGCAGATTGAACTACTCGATGGCGCGGCGGCGGCGCTGCGGGCTTTGCGCGCGGCCGGTTTCAAGACCGTGGTGGTAACCAATCAATCGGCGGTGGCGCGCGGCTGGTTGAGCGAAGCGGGGCTGAATGAGATTCACCAGGTGATGCGCGAGCGCTTAGCCGAGCATGGGGCGATACTGGACGCCATTTACTACTGCCCGCATCATCCGAGCGAAGGCATCGACGGTTATCGCATCGCCTGCGATTGCCGTAAGCCCAATCCCGGCATGATTCAGCGCGCCGCCCAGGAGCTTGGCCTGGAGCCGAAAATTTCCTATGTGGTGGGCGATCAGAATGTCGACCGTGAGCTCGCCTTGCGGGTCGGCGCGATTCCGGTGCTGGTACGCAGCAACGGCGAACAGACCCTAGTCGAAGAGCTTGCCAACCCGGCGCTATTCGATAACATAAAAATGGCCGCAGAATGGATTCTGGCACAAAGCCGGAATCTGATTGAGGGGGCGGAGCAATGAAATCTCTGGTCACCGGTGCCGCCGGATTTATCGGTTCGCACTTGGTTGAAAAGCTGCTCGGTGCCGGCCATGACGTGGTCGGCATCGACTGTTTTCTCGATAACTATCCGCGCCATTTCAAAGAGCATAATCTGGCCAACTTTGAGCGCCACCCGAAGTTTCGCTTCGTCAATGAAGACTTGACCAAGACCGATCTCAAAGCGCTTCTTCTAGATGTCGGTTATGTGTTTCATTTGGCAGGCCAGCCCGGCGTGCGCTCGAGCTGGGGTAGCGAGTTTTCCCGCTACACGGAAAATAACTTGAGCGCCACCCAGCTGCTGTTGGAAGCGGCCAAGGATCTCAAGCTGGAAAAATTCGTCTACGCGTCGACTTCGTCGGTGTACGGCGACACCGCCGACCTGCCCATGCGCGAGGATGGACTCACCCGGCCGGTGTCGCCCTATGGCGCCACTAAGCTCGCCGCCGAGCATCTCTGCCATCTCTACAGCCAAGCCTATGGCGTACCGACGGTGGCGCTGCGGTTTTTTACCGTCTACGGCCCGCGCCAGCGGCCCGACATGTTTTTTCACATCTTCATGCGCGCGCTGCTCGCCGGCGCCGCCGTGCCGCTCTACGACGATGGCGAGCAAACCCGCGATTTTACTTTTTGCTCGGACATCGTCGACGGGCTTTACAACGCGGCGCACTACCCGCGGCATGGCGAAGTCTTCAATCTCGGCGGCGGCTCGCAGGTAAGTTTATTGACGGCCATCGCCATGGCGGAGAAAATCGCCGGCGTCAAAGCCAATCTGCAACGCTTCGACCGCCAGCGCGGCGATGTCCGCCACACCAGCGCGCGCTTGGACTTGGCGCGGGACAAATTGAACTACCATCCGCGGGTCGGCTTGGAAGAAGGGCTCAAACAAGAATGGCAATGGCTAAAGTCAATATCGTGAACGGGGTTTGAACCCCGATCACGACCAAAGGGGATGCTCGGCCCCCTTTGGTAACCCCATTTGTCGGTGCCCGCAGCAAGCTGCGGGGTTTTATAAGAATTAAGGGAGGTGAACCATGGGCGACTATAGTGAAGAAGATGTCGGCAACATAATTTCCCTCGAACATGTCAACGTGCAGATCCCCGATCAATCGCTGGCGACGTTATTTTACGTCGTCGGCATGGGCTGCACCCGCGATCCCTATTTGAATGTCGGTCTCAACAACATGTGGGCCAACATCGGCGAGCAGCAGTTCCATTTGCCGACTCGCCCGGCCCAGGTGATCGACGGCTTCATCGGTCTGGTGGTGCCCCATTTGGACGGCTTGGCCAAGCGCTTGGAAGCGGTGGCCGATGGTCTCAAGGGCACGCAGTTTGGCTTCGAGCAGCAGGGCGATTGCCTGGTCGTCACTTGCCCCTGGGGCAATCGCTACCGCTGTCATCCAGGCCAGGAACAGTTCGGCGATATGGCGTCGGGCATGCCCTACGTCGAGTTCAACGTGCCACGCGGCGCCATGGCCGGCATCCTGCGGTTTTATCAAACCGCGTTCAGCGCGCCGACCGCGGTGGAGTCGGACTCCGGCGGCGAGTTCGGCCGGGTCAAGATCGGCCGCCACCAGTCGCTGTTGTTCCGCGAGACCGAACGCGCGCTGCGGCCCTATGACGGCCATCACATCGCCATCTATGTCGCCAATTTTTCCGCGCCCTACGGATATTTGAAACAGCGCGGCGCGATCTCGGAAGAGGTCCGCAACCATCAGTTTCGTTTCAAGGACATCGTCGATCCGGCCGACGGCAGCGGTAAGTTCTTACTCGAGCATGAAGTGCGCTCGCTGCGCCATCCGATGTACAACCGGTTCTTCGTCAATCGCGACGTGAGCCAGAGCCAGCGCAGCTACCGGCGCGGCTGGGATGCCTACACGCCCTATCTGCGCTAGGCGGCGCGGGCAAATTTTTATTCAACCTAGGAGGAAGCGGCCATGGCTATCAGTAAGGAACTTCTCGATATTCTCGCCTGTCCCAAGTGCAAGGGCGACATTCATTTGAACGACAAAAAAGATGGACTCGTCTGTGACGCATGCCATCTGCAGTACCGAATTCAGGACGATATCCCGGTGATGTTGATCGACGAGGCGGTGCCGGTTTAGGGCTATGTTGGTGGCCGATTGGCGCAATGTGCTGGTCTTGCAGACGAGCTTTCTCGGCGATCTGGTATTGACCTTGCCGCTCCTCGCCGAGCTGCGCCGGCGCTTTCCCATCGGCAAGTTGTCGTTGATGTGCACGCCCTTGGGCAAAGAGCTGTTGCAGGATCATCCGGCCGTTGACGAGCTCATCGTCGACGACAAGCGGCGCGAGCATGGCGGCTGGCGCGGTTTGCAAAGCCAAGCGGCGGCATTGCGGCAGAAAAACTTCACCATCGCCTTGACGCCGCATAAGTCGGCGCGTAGCGCCTATTTGTTGTACCGCGCCGCCATTCCCCAGCGCATCGGCTTTCGCCAGAGCAAGGGTTGGTTTCTATTTCATCAGCGCGCCGAGCGCGATCCGGCGCGCCATGATGTCGAGCGCAACTTGTCGGTCTTGGAGCCGCTCGGCGTCAAGGTGCAGGATTGCTTGAAGCGCTTCGATCTCGTGCCGACAAGCGAAGTGGCAAATCGGGTCGGCGAAAAAATGCGTCAGTTGGGCGTGGTCGACGGCAAGTTAACCATCGGCATCAATCCCGGCTCAGTGTGGCCGACTAAGCGCTGGTGGAGCGAAGGGTTCGGGCAATTGATCGGTCTCGCCAAGGCAAAATTTGACTGCCAAATTTTGCTCTTCGGTGGCCCCGAGGATCGGCCGGTGGCGGAGCAGTTGCTCCAGCGCGCCGGCGGCGCGGCGGTCAATCTCGCCGGCGCATTTACTCTCGGCGAGCTGCCGGCCGCCATCGGCCGCTGCCAGGTGTTTGTCACCAACGACAGCGGCCCCATGCATATCGCGGTGGCGCGCCAGGTGCCGACGGTGGCGATCTTTTGCGCCACCACGCCGGATCTCGGCTTCTATCCCTACAGCAGCAACGCCATCGTCATTCAGAAATCGCTTCACTGCCGTCCTTGCACTTCCCATGGCGGGCGGCGCTGTCCGCTGGTCCATGAGCATTGCATCCGGCAGATCGCGCCGTGGACGGTCTTGGCGGCGGTGGAGAAATTGCTTGCCGGCCAGCCAGGCGCCACTGCGGACCGCTTCCTGCCGGAATTTCTCGCCGCGTAAAAATCTTTTTATCGCGGAGCGCGCGGATTTCGTCGTCGGCCGTATGTTTTCCGAGAAAATGATCTGGGGCGCGATTCCTGATGGGTTTCAAAAATTGACCGACGCACGCGGCAACCGGTTGGCGGTGCGCGGCGACCGCCAACAAGAAATTCAGCTGTCTACCTGCTTAGAGATCGAGAGCCGCGGCGCCGTCGCCGGCGTCTACGGCCGCGGCGACATGCGCTCGCTGACGCTTAGCGATGGCAGCACCGCGCTGTTTCGCCGCTATCATCATGGCGGGCTGTTGCGTGGGCTCACCGGCAAGTATTTTTTCTCCTGGCCGCCCCGGCCGTTTCGCGAGTTGACTATCACCGAAGAGTTGCGCCGGCGCGGCTTTCCCACCGTGGAGGTCTACGCCGCTTGTGTCGAAAAGGTCGCCGGGCCGGTTTATCGCGGCTGCTTGGTGACCCGGCAACTGGAAGGCGCCCATGATCTCTGGGCCGGATTGCAAAACGGTTTCGCCGAGCGCGTCGGCATGGAAGCGATCTTGAAGGCGGTGGCGGTGGCGGTTCGCCGGATGCATCGCGAGGGGATTTTTCATTACGATCTCAATCTGAAAAATATCTTGATCCGCGCCGGCGCCGCCGGCGTCGAGAGCCATGTCATCGATTTCGATAAAGCGATTCTAGTTTTGGGCCAACTACCGGCGCCGCTGGCGCAAAAAAATCTCGCCCGCTTGTTGCGCTCGATCCGCAAACTCGATCCCGAGCGGCGCTATTTCTCCACCGCGTCCTGGGATATTTTTTGGGATTACTATCATGGCGCCGCAGCCTAAGTTCGCCGCTCAGCGCATTCTGATCGTCTTGCACGGCTCCATCGGCGACGTCACCCGGGCGTTGCCGCTATTGGGTTTGCTGCGCGCCGGTTATCCCAAAGCTTTTATCGCTTGGTCGGTGGAGCCGGCGTCGGCGCCGCTGCTCGAAGGCAATCCACTGCTCGACGAAGTGATCCGCTTCGAGCGCGGTCAATGGTGGAAGAGCTTCGCTGGCTTTCTCCAGCGCATCCGCCGGGGCAAATTCGATCTGGTGTTGGACTTGCAGCGTCATTTGAAGAGCGGCGTGATTAGTTGGGCAAGCGGCGCGCCGCGCCGCTTGGGCTTTCACCGCCGCGACGGCAAAGAGGGCAATTGGCTGTTCAACAATTTGACTATCCCACGCTATGGCGACGCTATTTCCAAGTTGGAGCATTATCTAAAATTCGCCGAATTTCTCGGCCTGCCGAAGGCGCCGCTGCGCTGGGATTTCTGTTTGACCGACGGCGAGCAGGCCGCCGTCGATGATCACTTGAGCACGGTTATTCAGCCCTTCGCGGTTTTGTTTCTCGCCACCCGCTGGGAAAGTAAAGACTGGTTCGCCGACCAGATCGCCGCCTGCGCCGACATGGTGCGGCGTGAACATGGGCTTGGCGTGGTGCTGCTCGGCGGCGCCAGCGAGCGCGCGCTGGCCGGGCGAGTGTTGGCCTTGGCTCAACCGGGCGTGGTCAGCTTGGCTGGAGCCACTTCGTTACGCGAGGCGATCGGCATTATCGCTAAAGCCAAGTTGGCGGTGGGACCGGATACCGGTTTGATGCATATCGCGGCGGCGCTCAAAGTGCCGGTAATATCTTTATGGGGCGCCACCGATCCGGCGCGCACCGGGCCCCATGGCTTCGCCGAGCTGGCGATCAAGGGACAAGCGCCTTGCAGCCCATGCTACCGCAAGCATTGCACCATCGGCCGGCAATGTATGCGCTCGATCACCACGGCGGCCATCGCCGCGAAGATCGATAGGATTTACCAACCCGGCGCGTCGGAACCGGTTCGCCATGCCGAGTGTGGCTGACTACCAGCGGGTGCGAATCGGCGCCTGGACCTTTTGCTGCCGCGCCGAGGCGGCGGACCGTGAAATGTTAAAACTTCTCGCCGACAGCGCCGACCGCGAACCGGTGGTGAAACATCCGCGCACTTTACCGTTTGTCTGGCCAGCCCACGGGCGGGAATATTTCTTGAAAGTGTTTCATCGCCGCGCCGGGGCCGGGCAGATGAAAGACCTGCTGCGCCAGACCAAGGCGCGCCGTTTTTGGCGCCAGGGTTTGGCTCTCGCCGCGGCTGGTTTCAACGTGCCGGTGACTGCGGTTATGGGCGAGAAACGGGGTTGGGTCGGCGAAGAGCGGTCATTGGTTTTAACCGAAAAGATCGCCGGCCAGCCTTTGCCGCAATATTTGTCGGCATTGAACTATACCGATGACCGGCGCCTCGTGAAATCGAAACGAAGCGCTTTGGCGCGGCTTGGCCAATTGCTGCGCCGCTTCCACGATCTCGGTTTTGTCCATGGCGATCTGGTCGCGAGCAATATTTTTATCGTCGCCGGCAATGACCAACCGGTGGAGTTCTATTTGATGGATAACGACCGCACCCAGCGCTATCCGGCCTGGCTCACCGGTCATTTGCGCAAGCGCAATTTGGTACAGCTCAATCGCTTGCCGCTGGCCCATATCACCTTGCAGGACCGCATGCGGTTTTTGCGCGGTTATTTTCAGGTCAGCGAGTTCGGGCCGGCACATAAAGATTTCGCCGTCTGGCTCGAGCGGCGCACACGGCGGCGCCGTCAGCAAGTGGATGGCGCCGATGTCAGCGTCAACTTTCGCCGGCTGATGGCCGGGCAATAAAGAATTATACGATCATGATGAAGACTCCGATTCTCGATGCGGTGATCGCCACCTGGTCCAAGGAACCCAGCGCCGGCCGGACACTGCTAGATCTCAGTTCCGGTAGCGGCCTCAGCTCCGAGAGATTGGCCGCCCTCGGTTTTTACGTGGTGGCCACCGAGTACGGCTTGCCGGTGGCGATGAGCGCCGGTATCTTGCGGGTCGGCGGCGTCGACTTGAATTGCCCCTTGCCGTTTCGCGCCGGCAGCTTTGACGCGGTGGATGTAGTCGAGGTGATCGAGCATATCGAAAACCAGCCGCAGCTGATTCGCGAGATCGCCCGGGTGCTCAAGCCGGATGGTGCGGTCGTGATCAGCACGCCCAATGTGCTCAATCTGATGTCGCGGGTGCGCTTTCTCTTCACCGGATTTTTGCGCGGCCGGGTGCGGCCGGCCCATTACACCAGCAAACCGGGCCAGGCGCCGAATATTTATTTACTGCATTGGTACGAGCTTTATTATTTGTTGTTTCACTACGGTTTCGAAGTCACCGGGCTGGCCAAGACCCGGGTCAAGTTCGCGGCGCGCTTTTTCACCTTGGTATTTTGGCCATTCATGTGGCTCTTCAGCTTGATCACGGTGATTCACGCCGAGAAGGACCCGGTGCAGCGGCGCTACAACTGGCAGATTCTTTCCTTCCTGTTCGATCCGGCGTTGCTCTTGTCCGACAATATCGTGGTGCAGGCCAGGAAAGTTCCGCGCGGTGAAAATCGCCCTGGTTCATAAGCGCCTCGATCTCAACGGCGGCACCGAACGGGATTTCTACCAGACCGCCGAGGGGCTGCGCGATTTGGGCCACGAAGTTCATTTGTTCTGCAGCGAATTTGGCGTCGCACCGCCGCCGGGCACCCATAGCCATCGGGTGCCGGTGCTGCCGTTGGGGCGCACCGCGCGGCTGGTGAGTTTTGCCGCCTGGGCGCCGCGCCAAGTGCAACGAGCCGGCTGCGATGTGGTGATGAGTTTCGGCCGGCTCGTCGAGCAGGATATTCTGCGCAGCGGCGGTGGCACCCATCGCGGTTTTCTCCAACGCTTGGGTGAAAACGGCACGCTGCGCCGCCGTCTTTGGCAAAAAATCAGTTTGTACCACCGCAGCCTGTTAGCGTTGGAAAGCCGGCAGTTCGCAGCCGGCCGGTTAAAAAGAATCATCGCCGTGTCCGACGAAGTGAAACGAGACATCCTCTCCCATTACGCTGTGACACCAGAGCGTATCTCGGTTCTTTACAATGGCGTCGATGTGCAACGCTTCAATCCGGCCAATCGTGGCGAACACGGCCGCGGCGTGCGGACACAGTGGAACATTCCCGCCGATGCCAAGGTGGTGCTGTTTGTCGGCAGCGGGTTTCAGCGCAAGGGGTTGGATCGGCTCATCGAGCTTTGGCGCGATCGCCGGTTGGCGGAAATGTATTTGCTGGTGGTCGGCCATGATGCGCGCTTGGCGCGCTACCAGGCGGTCGCCCAGGCGGCGGCGCCGGGGCGGATTATTTTCACCGGGCGCCAGGATGGCATCGAACGCTATTACGGCGCTGCCGATATCGTCGCGCTGCCGGCGCTTCAGGAAGCCTTCGGCAACGTCGTCCTAGAAGCGTTGGCATCCGGCGTACCGGTGCTGGTCAGCGCGCAGGTCGGCGCGGCGGCGTTGCTCACCGGCGCTCTCGCGGCGGGTATCGTTGAGCGCGCCGACGATCCGGCGGCTTTGGCCCAAGGCTTGTTGGCGCTGCTAGAAAAATCCTCAGAGCCAAAGTTGCGCCAGGAGGCGCGGGCGATCGGCGCGGCGCACTCGTGGACAGAACATTTTCGCCAACTGGAAAGACTGTTGTACGACGCCCGCCGGACGCCAGCCATGCCCCGTGTTAGCTGATTTCGTTTTGCACCGGCGCGGCGGCGCGGTGATTTGGCTGGCGCGCAAATACGCCGAGCAAGGCTTTCTCGACCGTTTGATTGACGCCGATATATTGTTCGCCGATCCAAGCTGCCAGCTGATCAAAGACCAACGAAAAATCAAAGTCGGCCGGGTGGTAGTCGAAGTCGACGGCAAACCCCAGGGCATCTTCATCAAACGCTACAACATGTTTTCCTGGCGCCACCGGTTGGTCTCGGTGGCCTCGCAATCCGGCGCCTTTCGCGCCCTGCGCGGCGCCAAGATGTTGAGCGACGCGGCCATCGACACGGCGCGACCGGTGGCGGCCATCGCCCATCGCCGCGGCGGATTTCTGACAAAAAGTTTTTACCTCACCGAGGAACTGACTGGAGGTCGAACCGTCGATGCCTATTGGCGCGAATTCCTGCGCCCCCTAACGGGACGCGAAGGGCAAGCGCGCCGGCGCGAGTTCTTGCTTCGGTTGGGACAGCTTTTCCACCAACTCCATGAACGCGGCGTGTACCATAACGATCTCAAGGACGCGAATATTTTAGCGCTGCGGGATACGGCGGACGGAGGGTTGCGCTTATATCTCCTCGACCTGGAAGGGGTGCGCCATTATTCCCGGCTCAGCGCCAATCGCAAATTGAAAAACCTCGTGCAGATCAACCGCACATTGGGAAAATTGCTCAATCGATGCGAGCATCTGATATTTCTCAAAGCCTACCTGGACCGGTCGTTTCGCGACCGCACCTTGCGTCGTCGCGTGTTTGACACCGTTGAACGGCGCTCCCGCCGGCTCGACCGGACCAAGGGGCTGACGACGATGAACTCGTAACCATGTCGAACTCCGTTGCATTATTGTCTGTCTAAGTTGGCCAATTCCGATGTCGACGCCAATTGAAGCGCCAGGAGGAGTCGGCAGTCTCGCCGACCTGCGCAAGTTATCAGATCAGATCGACGGATTTCTCGGCCGTCGTGAAGGTGTGTATTTGTTCAAGCTGGCAAAACTGGGTGCCAATCGGGGCGTGGTGGTGGAGATCGGCAGTTGGAAAGGTAAGTCGACGGTTTGGCTCGCCAAGGGCTCTGAGGCGGTCAACGGCCAAGTCATTTTCGCCATTGACCCGCATATTGGCAGCCCCGAGCACCAACAGCAGAGTCCGGGAAAGGTGAACACCGAACAGGAGTTTCGCGCCAACATGGCGCGCGCTGGAGTCGCAAACAGAGTGACTCCTTTGCTCATGACGTCACTGGCGGCGCTGGCCGGATGGACCAAGCCCATTGGGTTTTTGTGGATCGACGGTGACCATAGTTACGAAGCGGTTTCGCAAGACTATTATGGCTGGCTGCCGCATGTGGTTGACGGCGGGATCATCGCCTTTCATGACACTTATTATTGGGAAGGGGTTCGCCGCTTGGTGGACGAAGAAGTTTTGCAATCGCAGGGAATGCGGGTGCTGGGTCAATTGGACGGTATCCTGGCGATTCAAAAGAGCCCGGCGACTTCCTTGACCGATCAGTTCAATCTTTTTCTCGTTCGGCGCCTACGGAGAGTCTTCAATCGCGCCCGCAGCCAAAGAAAGCCCTGGCGCGCTTTGCCGCGCAAGCTTCTCCGCGCCCTTGCCTGGCCGCGGCACTAGAGTCAATCATCATCATGGCGGGTGTCATCGTCTTTAGCGTGATCGTGCCGACGTTTAATCGCGCCGCGAGTCTCCAGCGGTTATTGGAAAGCTTGGCGCAGAGCCGCGGTGTGGACGAAATCTCGACCGAAGTGATTGTCGTCAACAATGGCTCGACCGATCGTACTGCCGAGGTTTGCGCGACGATGGTCCAGTGGCGGGGTGCGATCGAATTCCGCGCGGTCGAAGAGCGGATAAAAGGCAAATCATCGGCGCTAAATTGCGGCTTGGCCATGGCCCGGGGGAGCTACCTCATGGTCCTCGATGACGACGTCATCGTTGACGCCGAGTTGATCCGACGCCATTTCGAGTGTTTCCAGTCCAGCGATTTCGCCGCGGTCCAGGGGCGGATATTGCCGGGAGTCGATCCGGCGGGACAACCGGCCGATCCCAGCCGACTGCGCGAATACAATATCCCAATGATCGACTATGGCGATCGAGTGCGCGCGATTCGCGGCCTGACCGGAACCAATATGTCGTTCAAACGCGAGGTCTTCGAGACAGTGGGCGGATTCGATCCCCGTCTCGGTCCGGGTGCATCGGGGTTTAGTGAAGATACCGAATTCTCCCGCCGTGTGCGCGATGCCGGATTCAAGATCGGCTATACGCCGCACGCCGCGGTATATCATGAACTAGACCCAGCCCGTTACGGCAGTGTCTACAACCGGATGGTCGAATATCGAAAAGGGCGAAGCCGGAGCATCTATCGCCAGGATTCGTTGGTCTTGAAGGTACTGCCCAATTTGATCGCCAACTGTTTGCGCTGGGCGATTTACAAGACTTTCGGGCGGCGCCAGAAAGCCTACAAGACTGAGGGGCGGATCATGAAGTGCTGCGGGCAATTGGTCGGTAGTTTCAAATTGCGCTGTACAGGCAAGCTCGCCAGTCGAGCTGGTTAAAACATGGCTCCCAGCGTATCGATCGTCATCGCAACCTACAATCGTGCTAACTATTTAGGCGCGACCCTGGACAGCGTTCTCGGCCAACGATTTCAGGACCGTGAGGTTATCGTCGTCGACGATGGCTCCACCGATGAGACCCGCAGTGTGGTTGAGCGCTACGGCGCGCGGGTTAGATATTACTATCAGTCCAACCGCGGCCCGTCGGCGGCGCGCAATCTCGGTGTGCAGCATGCGCTGGGTGCGTGGATCGCGATTCAAGACTCGGACGATTTGTCGCTGCCCAACCATTTGGCGGCGTTGTATGGCTACGCGTCAGCGCATCCCGATTGCGCCATGGTGTTCGCCAACGGTGCCTACTTGGGCGGTCCCGAGCATCGGCGCGACACGATCATTCCGGCCGAAAAGTCCCAGCGCTTGGCTCGGCAGGGCGCGAGCTTGGAAGATATATTCGAAAAAAGCATCGTCCGGCTGCAGGCCGCGGTGATCTCCAAAGCCGCCTATGGGGCGGTGGGCGGCCATGACGAATCGCTGCGCATCTGCATGGATCTCGAGCTTTCCTTTCGCCTGTTTATGAACTATCCGGTGAAGTATTTAGACCAGGTGGTGTTTCACTACCGCAAGCATGACGGCAACATTGGCCGCAACGAGGAGTTGCGGCTGACCGAAAACATCCGAGTTATCGAAAAACTCATGCGTGACTATCCGGCCGCCCGCGACCAGCTTGGGCGCCATCGGGTCAATCGTAGATTGGCTTATCGTTACTATCGTCTGGCCAAAGGGCGGCGGCGGAGAAAGCAGTTTGACCTGGCCTGGCAGGCCTTGCGCCAGGCGATTCAACTACGGCCGGGTTCGCTGAAATATCGGATCTATCAACTGCAATGGGGTTGGCTCGGAAGGTGAGTGTCTGAGATGGAGTTCAGTATCATTATCGCAACCTACAAGCGCTGCGATTCGCTAAATCGCCTGCTCGATGGGATCGCTCGCCAATTCGCGACTTGCGGTATTAGCCACGAAGTCATCGTCGCCAACAACGCGCGCCAGCCCGCCACGGTGCAAGAAATCGATCGAATCGTCGGCGTCTACCAAAGCGTTGACCGGGAACGGTTCCGTTTGGTTCATGAGCCGGAAGCGGGCAAGTGCCGGGCGCAAAATCGCGCCATCGCCCAAGCGCGCGGCAAGATCATCGCGTTCTTCGACGACGACGTGGAGGTCGCGCCGGACTGGTTGCCGATCGCCGCGGAATTTTTTCGCAGGACTAGCTTCGATGTCATGCAAGGTCCGATCTTGATGCCGCCGGCGATGCGAGAGGATCAAGCGTTCTTGCGCGCCCATCAGCGCTATCGAACCATCAACTTCGTTCAGTACCCACCGACCATGAGTGAGATTACCACGCTCACCGGGGCCAATATGGCGATGCGGCGGGAAGTTTTCGACCGGGTCGGGCTTTTCAATGAAAAGCTCGGGCCGGGGCGCTCGGGCATCTCCGAGGATGTCGAGTTCGCCCGTCGGATTATCGCCAATGGCGGCAAGATCGGTTACGAACACCGCGCCGGAGTCTTTCACGAGGTCGATTGGAGCCGGTTAACCGAAGAGTTTTTTCGCCAACGCCACGAGCAGCAGGGGCGCAGTCGGCTGATCTTCAAGCGTCAGTCGACCGCTTCGATCATCGCCAACCTGGCGCGATCGAGCTTCACCTTCGCTTGGTATTCGCTCGCTGGCACCGAAAGGAAAAAGTATCGCGCCAAAGGGCGCTATTTTCACTATCGCGCGATGCTGGCCGAGAAAATGGCAAGCAACAAAATCAGCCAGGGCTGACGAGTGAGCTTTTCCAATAGCCGGCGGCCGGTTTGCTTGGCGTTGGGAACCCGGCTTTTGCGCGCGGCGATATAGAGAGCCCGCGCCGCCAGTGAAAAATTCTTGCGTAGTTTGGCGCCGGTACTGGCGTGGGACACTTTGCGCATGGCCGTGATGTTGTCGACAATGGCGATTTCTTGGAAACGATCGGAGCGAAAGACCTGCTCCCACAGCACTCGCTTGGGACCGTTCTTTCGTATGGTGTCATGCATAGCGAGGATCCCGCCTTCGACCCGATGCGGTTCCCAGAGGGAAAAATCTAGTTTGGTCGGTTCGTAGCGGTGGTCGCCATCGATCCAAAGCAAGCGAATCGGTTGGTGCCAATTCTGCGCGGCGGCGGCCGAAGTCATCACCATCGGGACCACTTGAGCGCTGACGCCGGCTTGTTGGATGTTGTCGAGAAACTCCTTTTCGGTATCCTCCCAATAACCATCTTCCGGCATGATGCGGTGGGGATCGATGGCGTAGATTTTCTCCGAATGGATTTGCGCCGCGCCGAGCGCCAGGGCGACGGTGGATTTGCCTTTCCAACTGCCGATCTCGACAATGACGCCTTGGCGATCGTTAAATTGGCCGAGCTTGTAGCAACTGTCTTGCAAGTCAAGCTTTCTGAAGAAAAGTATCAGACCAACAAGTTTTATGTTTGATCATAGAATTGAGAATCGTGAGCAGCTTGCGCATGCAAGCGATGAGAGCGACTTTGAACAGTTTACCCTTCGCTTTCAGC
>CAMDBU010000034.1 GCA_945889495.1 Syntrophobacter sp. SbD2
CTTCGGCTTCGGAGTTGTGGCTTACTCCGACACGGTCTTTCACCGTGCTGATGCAGCACCCTCATGGGCGCACTCATACCCGCGAAAGCGGGTATCCAGGCTTAATTCAACGCGGAATAAACCTGGATTCCCGCCTGCGCGGGAATGACAGATCGAGTAGATGAGCCTGAGGCGGTTCTTCAGTCGTTTCCATTAACTTTGGGCGTGCGCCAGATCATGAAACACTCTGTGATCTCTGTGCCCTCTGTGGTGAAACATCTTCCAGCCCCGCGCCAGTTGCCAAAATCCCACCTGCATGCGACTACTTGAAAGCAGCGCAGACGAGCCATGGCACCGTTACTGAACATCGCAGAAATCCACGGGCATATCTCCAACCGCCTCGACCCGTCGACCATGGCTGGGAAAATGGTCGCCGGCATCATCGGCGATGGGCCGTCGCACTATTCCAAAAGCCCGGCCCTGTGGAATGCCGCGTGCGCCCAGCTCGGCATGAACGCGGTTTACCTACCCTTCGATGTCGACGACGCCCATGTGCGCGATTTACTTCGGCTGTTTCGCGATTCCGAGCAGTTCATCGGCGTCAATGTTACGGTACCGCACAAAGTGCGGGTGATTGATTTTCTCGACGACCTCGACGCTGGCGCGGCGCGCATCCACGCGGTCAATACCATCGTGCGCAACGACAACGGCCGGCTGATCGGCTACAACACCGACGGCGAAGGCTTCATCGACAGCCTGCTACAACCTAGCCCCGAACAGCCGCAACCGTTCATGAGGTCGCTGGACGGCATCGATGTGCTCTTGCTCGGCGCCGGCGGCTCGGCGCGCGCCGTGGCGTTTCACGTCAGCGACCAGATCGGCCAGGGCCGTTTGATCATTTCCAATCGCACCGTCGCCCATGGCCAGTCGCTGGCCGATGAAATCAAAAAACTCGGCCGCAACGCGTTGGCCATCGATGAAGAGGGAATTTCCACCTGGGCGCCGAAGGTTGGGCTGATCATCAACAGCACGACCAAGGGCCAGGGCGGCATCCGCAAGTTAAACAACGGAATGGCAACCCTGCTCGCCCCCTACTCCGCCCTGGCGCCGGCCAATCCGCCAGCGCTCAGCGCAGAACTCGGCGACGATTTCGAAGCGCACTGGAATGAAGCGGCGAGAGGGGACATCGAAGCCAACCAGCGCCACTCGGAAACGTTTGCCGCAAACATTCCTAGCACGACGCGCTTCTACGATCTGATCTACCATCCCGAAGAAACCGTCTTCTTGCGCCACGGCCGACAAACCGGCCACCGCACCATGAACGGCAAAAGCATGATCGTCCGCCAGGCGGTCCGCGCCTTTCGCCGTATCTGCCAGCCGCAGCTCGCCCGACTGGGCAAGGACATCGATGAAACCTTCGCCCAAGTGACCGAAGTGATGTCCCGCGCTTGGTAGTTAGGAAAACGATCAGTGCCGCCAAAGGTCCAGGCGCTTCCACGACTGCGACTGATTGAGATCAAGCCAGAATAATTTTCACCACAGGGACCACAGAGAAAACCATTTTCCGAACCCTCTGTGTTCTCTGTGCCCTCTGTGGTGAAAAATCTTTCTGTCCTTTGGTTGCAATCATGCCGCGCGACGTCATCTCCAGCGAACCAGCATTGATCACTCCCGCATCCGTGACGCCGCGATCTCCCGGCAGGTGACGAATTCCAACAACGCCGCCTTGCCGTCGTCGGTGACTTTGCGCGCGCGCTTGAAGGCTGCGACGATTTGATTGGGATCTTCGACCCGTTCCGACCAGCCGCCTAGCGACTTCGCGAGGTCGGCATAATTGCCAAGGATATTCATGGTGCCGTAGCGCTCGTGCGAGGCGTGCATGGCGTGGGTCTCGGCCGCCATAAAGTTGTTGTTCAAGACCACGGTCAAGATCGGAATGTTGTTGCGCACCGCGGTTTCGAAATCGAGACCGGTCATGCCGAAGGCCGCGTCGCCCATGAAGTTGACGCAAAATTTTTCCGGCGCGGCGAGCTTGGCGCCGATGATCAATCCCAAGCCGCCGCCGAGCGCGTGCGACTTGCCCCAGCCGAGATAGCTGCGCGGCACCGGCGCTTGGTAAAACGGCACTAATTGATTGCGCGGGCTGCCCGAGTCATGGGTGACGATGACTTCCCGGCGATCGAACAGATTCATGAACTCCCACATCACCCGGTAAGGCGTCATCGGCGTTTCGCTGGAGGTGAGCTTGGGCAGCCACTCCGCCAGCCATTCTTCTTTGCCTTTTTTGATCTCCGCCGCCACCGCACCGTCGGCGTCGCGCTTCTTGCCGCCGAGCAAATCCTTCGCCGCTTCGACAAACTGGCGCAAGACTAATTTGGCGTCGCCGAGGATCGGGTAATCGCAGGGGTACTGCTTGTTGATATCGCGCTCGTCGTTGGTGGCGTGGATGATGATTTTGCCGGCGGGGATCGCCGCCGCCGTGATGTTGTGCTTGGTCAAGCTCGTGCCGATGGCGAGAATCACATCGGCCTTTTGCAAAAACGTATGCACCGGCCGCGGCATCACGCCGGCGCCGGTGCCGAGGGACAGCGCATGGTGCTCGGGAAAAGCGCTCTTGCCTTCCAAAGTGGTGGTCACCGGCAGCTGCGCCAGCTCGGCTAGCTCGATCAATTCATCGGTCGCCTCCGCCCACAGCACGCCCTGGCCGGCGACGATCATCGGACATTTCGCCTGCAACAAGACCTTGGCCGCCTCGGCGACATCGCGGACATTGGCGCCGCTGGTAGTGCCCTTGACGGGTGTGTACTTGACCGCGCCGGCAAATTCTTCAAGCGCGACATCGCCGGGGATCTCCACCATCACCGGCCCCGGCCGGCCCATTTTGAGATAAGTGAACGCACGCCGCATGACTTCGGAAACTTGATCCGCCGCGGTGAGTTCCTCGATCCACTTGGTAATCGGCGCATAGGACTCCACCGAGCGAAAAAAGTGAAACACCTGAGAGGAACTGCGCGGATGCCCCACCGGCAAGCACAGCATCGGCACGGAATCGGAATACGCCGTGGCGACGCCAGAGAAAGCGTTTTCCGCCCCCGGCCCCGCCTGCATGGTGAACACGCCAATGCGCCGGCCGTTGGTGACGCGAGTGAAGCCGTCGGCAATGCCAACGCCGACCCGCTCCTGCCTGCACACGATGGGACGAATCCCGGCGGTCGCCGCCGCCTCGATGAGCGGATTGGTCGGATAGCAACTCAGAAACTCGACACCCTCGCGCTTGAGGATTTCACAGATAGCATCGACGACTTTCATAGGGCCTCCAGAACTTGGAATTCGCGCGAGCCGGGAAAGCCCGCGCGGAACCGAACAGGATTCTCATAGCACCGAACCGCGGGCGAGCGCCATGAGAAAATCGCCGTGATCGGCCGGCTGCCCAGCGCGAAGTCGCCGAGGTCATGTTTGCGAATTGGAAACAGCGGGAAGATTGCCGGGCTCGACATCGTGCCGATTCGGGTCGTCGTCGGTGATATTCGCCTATTGATCGCAAGGATCGTCAAACGGTGCAGCTATCTGGGAGTATCTAATCTCGCTCGGCGTAGTGTTGTTTATCGCCTCCGCTACGGTCGATCCTTCGTCAATTCAACTTTGTCCAGCTAATCAACAACGTCCCCTAATTTCGTCCCTTGCCCATGATTTCCTGATGCTTGGCATGAAGGAATTTCTCCAGCTCCTCCTTCGTCGGCAGTTCCACCGCGTATTTGGAGACGAAGAGGCGGTTGTCCATGCTGGCAATGGCGTATCACACCAGCGCGTGATCCTTGCCGGTGCAGAACAGCAGGCCCACCGGCGGATTGTCGCCCTCAGCCATCATGTGCTGGCGATACCAGGTGACGTAGGTATTGATCTGGCCGAGATGTTCATGTTTGAAGTCGTCCACCTTCAGCTCCACCAGCACATGGCATTTCAAGACGCGGTGGTAAAAGACCAGGTCCACAAAGCCGCGCGTCTTGCCGATGAGAATGCTTTTCTGCTGCGCCTCCAAACAAAAACCATGCCCCAGCTCAAGCAGGAACTCGCGCAGATTCTCAAGCAGCGCCGCCTCGAGATTGGATTCCGTCATGGCATCCTTGGCGCGCAGACCGAGGAACTCGAAGATATAGGGATCGCGGATGGCAAGTTTTGGCTCTGAGGCCTCCACTCCCTTGTGCACCATCGCCGCCAGCTTCTCCTTGTCCTTCGACAGCCCGGAGCGCTCGAAATACAGCGTGGCGATCTGGCGCTTCAGCGCCCGCACGGACCAATTGCCACGAATACACTCGATCTCGTAAAAGGCGCGTTTCAGCGGGTCTTCGATCTCGATCAGTTCGGCGAAATGGCTGAAGGACAGGCTGTCGACAAGCTTTTTCCCTGTCAGGGCGAATTGTGGAGACGCTGTCTCCCGAATGGCCGGGACGAAAAGCAGCGCGGAGGTGAATTCGGGAGACAGCGTCTCCCGAAACAGCGGGTAGGACAGGTAAAAGGCCCGATACCTTCGCAACTCGCGCTCATCCATCCTCCGAAGTCCTATCTTTTCGAGTCGTTCGGCGAGCCTGGCCAGTAGTTCATCGCCGTACTTCGCGCGGTCTTGGCCATTCAGTTCGTAGTGGTGGATGTAGCCGCCGATGATCCAGTTGCGAAGTGTCAGCGTGGTGTTGACTGCACGGTTTACGGCGGCGGCGCTATCCTCATGGACCCGTTGGATCGCCTTCACCAGTGCGGCGAAATCCAAAGCTCCGACGCTGCCCCTAGCGAAGCGGGGTCTTGTGACGGGGGTCTTCTTCTTCGCGGACAAGGCTCAGTCCTCCGCTTCGCTTTGCGTGTCGCGGCCGAGGCGGTATTTGATGTCGTAGTTCAGGATGAAATCCAAATCCTCCGCCATGAACCCGTAGTGCCCCGCCAGCACCGCGTCGATGAGCGGATTGGTCGGATGGCAGTTTAAGAACTCGACACCCTCGCGCTTGCGAATCTCACAGATCGCATCGACGACTTTCATGGGGCTCCAGGAATTGCAATTCACGCGAGCCGGGAAAGCCCGAGCGAAACCGAACAGGAATCTCATAGCACCGAACCGCTGGCGAGCGCCATGAGAAAATCGCCGTGAGCGGTCGGTTGCCCACCGCGAAGTCGCCGAGGTCATGTTCGCGAATTGGTAACAGGATGGAGATTCATCATACAGGCAGTCGACATCGTGCCTGCTCTGGTCGTCGTCGGTGATATTTGGCTATCGATCGCACGGATCGTCAAGCAATGCAGCTAGCTGGGAGTATCTAATCTCTTTCGGCGTATTGTCGTTTATTGACTCCGATGCGGCCAACTCTTCGTCACTTCAAAATTGTCCCGGTAATCAACAACTTCGTCTGGTTGCTGCTTTCTTGCAAAGTCGCCAATGACCGCCCGCGTGCTCGCGTCCATCTGTTCGATGGGCGTGCCGCTAAAGTCGATGAACAACGAATTCGCTGAGTCATCCCGCCGTTAAGTCGCGAAACGCTATTGTAGATTGGCGAGAGCCCTCATTTCGGTAAACCAACCGATCACATGGCCATCGGGATCGACTTGATCCAGACGAGCTTTAGTCATCGAGGAAGATGCGTGCTCGTTGAGGATGCGCTTAGCCTTTGAGACCTTCTTGCCACGCGTTTCTAAGTCGAGTGCAGCCCATGCGTTAGGACTCCCTGATGCAGCGTGGACCATTTCAGCAATCTTGATAGGAACGTCATCAAACGCAGCGAAATTCGCCGCCAAGCCAAGCTTGATGTCACAAACCCGAGCGTAGGCTTCGTTAATCGCATCATGATGAAGGTAATTCTCCATCTCCTTTTTCCCGGTCACGACGGCTTTGCATCGTGCCCTGAGGTTGATCGCGTCGGCTTCGGCCTGATACTTTGCGACTGCTGGTGGCAATTCATCCCTGTCAAATAGATGGAATTCAGGCCGCGCCAATCGCTCAAGCCGGGAGGTCCAAAGCGCCAACGACGACCCACCCAAGGGGAAGAAAATCAATCCCCCCTCCAGTTCCATCTTTTCCAAGTCGAGCACGTCGCAACCAGCTTCCTGGAGCATCTTTGCCATGTGCTTCAGGAAAGTGATATCGTGCCGCCCCTCCACACCGACGAACAGCTTGATGGAGTTATCGGGCAGCACGCCCAGCGATGAAGCACACAGCTTGTTGGTTTCTCCGCCTCCGGGGAGAACTTCCCGCGACTTATCAGGTTTCAGGTGAATATATCGCAAGCATTTGTCCGGGAGAGTGCGTGCCAACATTGGAGTATGCGTCGTGATGACCACCTGATTGTCAGTGGCCAAATCCATCAGTGCGGTGATAAGAAGACGTTGATTGTGCGGATGCTGACTCGTCTCTGGTTCTTCGATGCCATAGATCACTGGGGCGTTATTCCTCTCACGGGACTGCTGTTCAGCTTTTGCTCGAAAGAAATTCAGCAAGACTAACCTCTTCACCCCGCTTCCTCGCTTGTTAATGGGAATGTCTTCGTCACCAGTAATGCTGACGTTGAACAGCGTGTCCCATTTCTTGAGGACAATTTGAGGGTTCAGTTGCTGCGCAAGAGATTCATCCATCTCTTTAAGCTTATCCAACGTCGCCTGTGCAATTCGGCGAACTTCAGTTTCGACGTGCGCGGCGATCGCGTTCAGTTCGGCTTCTCGCTGCTTGATTGCCTCTTTGACCGCGGACTTCAAAGGGTCCTGCGCTTCGGGATCCTGGTCGGTACTAGCACGGTCAGATTTGAACAGCGCCAATAGGGGCACATGAATCTTAATCTTGTCCCACGATTTATTCGTTTTGTCCTCGTTGAGAGGAACAAGAACCGGGCTGAGTTTCAAATCGCCAACCGTCTCGCGGATACGCTGCCTCAATTGAGCGTTCACCTTTTGGTCGATGCCAGTCAGGTCGACTTTCAGCTTTTCCGCTTGCTTTTTTAACTCCGGGTTCTTCAGTTGTAGCAGGTCTGCAACTCCGTCAGCAGTTGGATGAACAGCAAAGGCGGCGACGCTCGTGCACTTCGGCGTCGAGAGATGGTCGCTGAATGTCTTGTGAATCTCCAATCTCCCAGCCTCATTGAGGAGATACTCTACCGAAAATGATGTCGGGTTGTCTTCGTCGATAACCACGCTGGCAGGAAGATCAGCAAACTCACAGATGATTGTAAGGTCCTTGCCATCGCCATCCTTCGATGCGTCGTGCTTGTCCGGCGAACCTTCGTTCAGGAATATGTCGAGGGCATCCATCACGGTTGACTTGCCGACATCATTCTTGCCGACGAAGGCCGTCATGTCGTCGAAATCGAATACGGCTTCATTCTTGTAACAGCGGAAATTCCTGATTCTAAGGCGTGTAAGTTTCATACTGGTGCGCTCATATGTTTTTCGGCATCACATCCGCATACGGCCCAAGAAACCGTTCGCCGTTGAAATGGATCATGTGGTCGGGGTCTTCAGCGATCCAGACTTCGGATTCCCAGGCGATGTGCGAGACGAAGGTCTGCATGGTGCGGCGGTTTTCGAAGGCGGTGACGAACACGAGTCCCGCTTTGCAGCCAACGAACAGGTCTTTGAGTTCCTTGCGCCGCTTGCCGTCCACCGGGCCGGCGCTGGTGACGGCTTCGATGAGCAGCAGCCAGTTCTTGGCGCGGTAGTGGACGATGACATCGGGAATCTTGGCGGCGGAATCCAAGGTGACGCCGAGCGCCGCCAAGGCTTTTGAATTGAGATGGACAACCTTGCTCCTGGCATCGCGGATGCCGAGGATTGCTGCACCGGGAGTCCAGCGGGCGCTGAATACCTCAATGATGGCTTTCACGAGAAGCCCCCAACGATCTCTTGAAGTGCTGCGGCTAGCGCCCCGGCGCGGCTGGCTCAATGACGCCATGAAGTCAGCCACAGGTGTCGCGGTGAGAAACTGCCCGAGTTCCTCCTGGCGACTTCTGGGCTTTTCTATGGCCGCGATTTTCATGTCGTCATGCTACCAAGCTGAGTTCCGTCTCGCCAGCGAACAAACGGGCAGCGTTCGCAGAATCGAGCGTGGCCAGGTGCTTCGGGGCGCCGCGACCGAGGTCTTATGATTTCCTTTTACGTCTTGGCTTCTGCATGATCTGTTTATCTGCCCAACCAACGACGGTTTTCGCCATGGCGACGGCGACACGATATTCCTTCTCGCTCACGGGTTCCGTAACGCCGGGATACCGCGTTTCTACGGCATAGTCGCTAAGATCGACGGCTTCCCAGATTTCCCCAGGAATCGGATCGCCGCCGGAATTCAACAGGGTCAAGAGCTCTCTAAGATCGTGGGTTTTGCGAAACTCAAGCTGACGGAAAACCAAAACAGCCTTGATCGCTTTCTCTGCCGCCTGTTGCGCGTCAAAACAGAGGTCTTCCCAGAAAGCCTCCTTGGGCTTTTTCTGCCTGGCCCTTGCTAGATTGCCTTTAGCCCGTCGCAGCCAGTCCTCCGGTTTGCCGGTGAAACCGGTCCTAGGCGGCATAAAGAACCTTTCCATCTCTCAGCGCCGGACGATAAATGAGACCTATCGAATCTCTGTAGCGCTCGATGTCTTCCGGTTTCGCTACAATGATATCTATGGGAACACCGATGCCAAAGAGCTCGCGCCGAATCTTCCGAGCGGTGTTCCGGCGATGATCGCAAGCCGCGACGACCAGAATATCAAGGTCGCTGTCCGGTCCCATCTCGCCGCGCGCCGCGGAACCGAAGATGATGATACTCTCCGGCTTGGCCGCCTTCACTATGCGCCGGACGATTTCATCAAGCACCTTTTGATTTACTTTCGCCATTGTCTTTCTCCCGACACAGCGATCATAGCATACATAATTCGATTGTCCTGCACTGACGACGACATGGAGCTCCGCCGCCGGGAGGAGTCTGACATTTTCTAGTGTTGGTGGGCGTCCGTCTTTGGCTGGCTCTTTTCCGCTTGGCCTTTTGCCGGAAGGTCGGAGGATTTTTTCTCCGGTGTCTCGACAGCCATTTTCTCTTTCATCTTTTCCATCATTTTGGCCTTCATTTCGGGCGTCATTCCACTTTTCATCGGCATGTCTCCCTTCATCTCGCCCATCTTCTCCATCCCCTCGCAGCATTTCATGGCGTCGGATTTCGCCGGCACATCGGCTTTCGTCGCCGGCGCTTTCGGTGCTGCCTTAGGCGCTTCATGTTTATGTTCTTGCGCGACCGCCGTGCCGCTCGTCCAGACAAGACTCAACAGCACAGCCATGGATAAATTTTTCATCTGCGCTCCTTATCGTCCTATGCCGGCTCACCCGGCGCCACGGTTTGGTCTGTCGACTGAGATCTTCTCAAGCTCCAGCCACGCCAGACTTCGTAAATCGCCGGATAGACCAGCAGCTCGAGGATGAACGAGGTCGTCACCCCGCCGATCATCGGCGCGGCGATGCGCTTCATCACGTCGGCACCGGCGCCATGGCTCCACATGATCGGCAGTAAGCCCATCAGGATCGCCATGATGGTCATCACCTTGGGCCGGATGCGCTTGACCGCGCCTTCGACGATCGCCTCCTTCAAGTCTGCGAGATTGCGCATGCGCCCATCCTGGCGCGCTTTGTCGTAGGCGTGCTCCAGATAGAGCAGCATGATCACGCCGGTTTCGGCGTCGACGCCGGCCAAGGCGATGATGCCGACCCACACGGCGACGCTCAGGTTATAATCGAGCAGATAAAGTAACCAGACCGCGCCGATCAGCGAGAACGGCACTGCCAAGAGCACCAGCATGCAGCGCGCCACCGACTTGAAGTTGACGTAGAGCAAGAGAAAAATAATCAGCAAGGTCAAAGGCACGACGTAAATCAAGCGCTCTTTGGCGCGTTGCATGTATTCATACTGGCCGCTCCATACCAGTGTGTAGCCGACCGGAATATTGACTTGCGCGGCAATCTTTTTTTGCGCTTCTTCGACGTAGCCGCCGATGTCCCGGCCGGTCATGTCGACGAAAACATAACCGGCCAGTTGACCATCCTCGTCCCGGATCATCGCCGGCCCGGAGGTGAGTTTGATGTCGGCCAATTGGCCGAGCGGAATCTGCGCGCCGTTCATCGTTGGGATCAGCACCCGTGCCAACTTGCCGATATCGTCGCGCAGCTCGCGGGCGTAGCGCACGCTAACCGAGTAACGCTCTCGGCCCTCCACCGTTGTCGTGATGCTCTCGCCGCCGATGGCGGTCTCGATGACCATCTGCACCTCGTCGAGCGCCAGACCATAGCGGGCGATCTCTTCGCGCTTCAAGTCGAAGTCGAGGTAGTAACCGCTCATCACCCTTTCGGCATAGACCGAGCGGGTGCCCGGGATGGTTTGCAGGTGCGCTTCAATGTTCTTGCCGATCTCCTCGATCTTGGCCAAGTCGGGGCCGAAGATTTTGACGCCGACCGGGGTGCGAATGCCGGTGGAAAGCATATCGATGCGGTTCTTGATCGGCATGGTCCAGGCATTGACCACGCCGGTGAGCCGAACCTTCTTGTCCATTTCGGCAACCAGCTCGTCCCATGTCAGCGCCCGAGCGGGGCTCAAAATCAGTTCGCCGAGATAACGAAAAGGTTGCGGCCAGTGCGACCGATCGACGGGCACTCGGCGCCACTGGGATTCCGGCTTCAGCATCACCGTGGTCTCGCCCATGCTGAAGGGCGCCGGGTCGGTGGAAGTCTCCGCCCTGCCGCTCTTACCCAAAACCCATTCCACCTCGGGGAAACTCTTTAAGATCCGATCTTGGATCTGCACCAGCATGGCCGCTTGTGTGGTCGATATTCCCGGCAGCGTCGTCGGCATGTAATAGATCATGCCCTCGTTGAGCGGCGGCATGAACTCGCTGCCCAAGCGCATGAACGCCGGCACGGTCAGGATGAGCGCGACCAGCGCCAACGCGATGGTGCTCTTTCTAAACCGCAGCACCCAATGAATCGCCGGCATGTAGAGGGCGATCAGAAACCGGTTGACCGGATTGTTGGCTTCCGGGCGAATCCGGCCGCGCACCAGCGTCACTAACAGCACCGGCGCCAAGGTGATCGACAGAAACGCGGCGAAGAACATGGCGAAGGTTTTGGTATAGGCCAGCGGTTTAAAAAGTCTGCCCTCCTGGCCCTCCAAGGTAAAGATCGGCAGAAACGACACGGTGATGATGAGCAGCGAAAAAAACAGCGGTTTGCCGACTTCCTTGGCCGCGTCGATGAGCACCTCGGTGCGGTCGCCGGGCCGGCCCTCTTCCTCCCAGCGCTCGAGCTTTTTGTGGGCGTTCTCGACCATGATGATCGCGGCGTCGACCATGGCGCCGATGGCGATGGCGATGCCGCCGAGCGACATGATGTTGGTGGTCAAGTTGAGAAAATGCATGGCGATAAACGAGCCGAGGATGGCGATCGGCAACGTGATAATGACGACCAGGGCGCTCGGCAGGTGGAACAGAAACACGATGATGACGACGCTGACGATGACGATTTCCTCGATCAACTTTTCTTTGAGAGTGGCGATGGATTTAAGGATCAGATCGGAACGGTCATAGGCGGTGACGATCTTTACGCCGGGCGGCAAAGAGGGCTCGATCTCGGTGATTTTTTTCTTAACCCGTTCGATCAGATTGAGCGCGTTCTCGCCGTAGCGCATGACCACGACGCCGCTAACCACCTCGCCTTCGCCGTTTAACTCGGCGATGCCGCGCCGCATATCCGGCCCGAGGGCCACCTGACCGATGTCGCGCACCAGGATCGGCGTGCCACGGTCACCACCGACGGCGATCATCTCGATGTCTTTGATGGATTTTATATAGCCGCGGCCGCGCACCATGTACTCCGCGCCGCTCAGTTCGATGGAACGACCGCCGACGTCGTTGTTGCTCATGCGAATGGCATCGGCGACAGTCTTGACCGGCAGCCGATAAGCCGAAAGTTTGTTGGGATCTAAGTTGACCTGATATTGGCGCACAAAGCCGCCCAGACTGGCAACCTCGGCGACGCCTTCAACGGCGCCGATTTGATAGCGCAGGTACCAATCCTGCAGCGAGCGTAGTTGCGCCAGGTCGTGCTTGCCGCTCTTATCCACCAGGGCGTATTGAAAGACCCAGCCAACCCCGGTGGCATCCGGCCCCAACGTTGGGGTGACGCCGCGGGGCAGCCGGCTCTGCACTTGGTTCATGTACTCGAGCACGCGGCTGCGCGCCCAATAGATATCCGTGCCGTCCTCGAAAATGATGTAGACGTAGGAGAAGCCGAAGTCGGAAAAGCCGCGCACGAACTTGACCTTGGGCGCCGAGATCATGGCGCTGACGATCGGGTAAGTGACCTGGTCTTCCATGATCGTCGGGTTGCGTCCCATCCAGGTGGTATAGACGATGACCTGGACATCGGAGAGATCGGGCACCGCGTCGAGCGGCGTGTTCTTCAGCGCCCAGATTCCGCCGGCACTGAGAAAAAACACCATGAAAAAAACCAGAAACTTATTTTTCGCGCTGCCGGCGATAATTTTTTCAATCATGGTGTGGCCTTACTGAGCGGTAACCGTAAACTTTCCCTGCACCGGTTTTTGCCCTGGGCGCTGCACCGAGACGGCGATCTCCCAGGCTCCCGCCATGGCGAGACTGACACTCGCCTGGTAAACACCGTCTTTGACATGCTTCGCCAGTGCCTTACCGGCGGCCATGCCCGGCATCGCCATCGTCGAGGTGAGATTGACGGTGGCGTCTGACACCGCCGCGCCCTTGGCGTCGCGAATCTTGATGCGAATGACGTTGTCGCCGGGCTTCGGCTTGACCGGTTGGGATTCAAGAGAGAGCGTCAGGTCGCCGGCCTTTCTCTCGGTTACGGCGGCGGCGGCTGGCGCTTTCTTTGGCGTCTCGCCCATATCCATACCCGCCATCGCGCCCATCGCCTCGGTGAGCCGGCTTTCCGAATCCAGCAGGAAACTTGCGCTCGCGATAATTCGTTCTCCTGCAGAGAGGCCTCCGAGAACTTCGTAGTAGCCGTCGAATTTGCCGCCGAGCTTGACCTCGGCAGGCGCGTAGCGCCCTTCGCCTTTGTCGACAAAGACAATTTTTCGGATGCCGGAATCCAACACCGCCTCATCGGGGATGGCCAACTTTTTGCCGCCGTCCACTTCGATCTCGACATTGGCGTACATTTCCGGCTTGAGCTTGAAGTCGCGATTGGCGAACTCGAGACGAACCTTGGTGGTGCGGGTTTTTTCATCGAGCACCGGCGCGACCCACGCGACCTTCCCGGAAAATGTTTGGCCGGGAAAGTAGGACAGGGAGATCGTCGCCCTCTGACCCAAACGGATATTGGCGAGCTCATATTCGTAAATATCCGCATTCACCCAAACCGTGGACAGATCGGTGATGGTATAGAGCTCCTTGTCCGGCATGACCTTCATTCCCTGGGCCGCGTCTTTCTTGATCACGAAGCCGCTGATTGGCGAAAAGAAAGTGAGCGTGCGCTGCGGTTGACCATTTTTTTGCAGCTCGGCAATCTGTGCCTCGGAAATGTCCCAGAGCGCGAGCCGGCGGCGCGCCGCTTCGAGCAACGAAGCCGAGCCCAGGCTGATCTCCTTGAGCGAGCTCGATCCGAGGGTTTCTTGGGCGCGCAGCGCCAAGAGAAACTCTTCTTGAGTTGAAACCAACTCCGGGCTGTAGAAGGTAAAAAGCGGTTGTCCCTTTTCCACCAGCTTGCCGGTGTAATTGACGAACAGTTTTTCAATCCAACCGTCCACTTTGCTGAACACCTGCGCCACTTTGGTCTCGTCATAGGTAACGATGCCGACGGTTCTGATTTTCTTGACTAGGGGTCGGGCCTCCGCTACCGCGGTGCGGATGCCGACCAGCTGCTGCTTTTCCGGACTGACGGTGACGCCGCCCGACGACATGTCGTGCCCGGCCATCGCGTCGTTTCCAGGTTTCGACTCGGCCGACGGCTTCGCTGCGGATTCCATCGCGCGGTCGGCGGAAACATGGCTCTGGCCGTTCCAGTAGCCGATGGCGAACACGCCGACTAGGATGACCAGCAGCCCGAGTATTTTTACGCTTTTCATAAACCCCTCTCCGTTAGTGCGCTCGCCCGCGGTTGTTATTGCAGCTCCTTGCCGACGATGCGCTCCAAGTCGGACAAGTTTTGAACCAATGCCACCGTCGCTTTGTAGTATCCCATGCGCGCCTCGCGCAGGGCGCGCTGGGCTTCTAACAACGTGACGAATTCCACCCGGCCGGTCTGATAGGCGGCCATGGCCGAGCGAAAGGATAACTCGGCCTGGGTCAACAGCCCCTCATTGAAAAGCGTCATCGAGCGCCGCGCCGCTTGCGCTTTCGCCTGGGACTCCGCCACTTCTCGCACCGTCAAGTTTCTCATCGCATCCCGGTTCGCCTTGGCGGCGCGAATTTCGGCGAGGCTTTCATCAACTTCGTGGTTGCGCCGGCCGATGGTCCAGGGCGAGAACGGAATGGTGATATTGACCATGGCGCCGTAGCGGTTTTTTTTCATTTCCATCGGCATCCGCATGTAATCCCAACCGACCATGAAGTCAGGGAATTTACGGTTGCGGTCCGCCAGCTCATAGATTCTTTCGCCGCGAACGATCTCCGCCTCCGCGCTTTTCAATTGTGGGCGATTAGCCAACGCCAACGTATCGAGACCGGGGAAATTCAGATCTACGCTCGGGGTCGCGAGGTCTGCCGGTAACTGAACCGGCGATCGCGGCGAACGATACATGGCGCTGTTCAATTTCGCCTGGGCGGCGCTGCCTTCGGCTTCGACACCGATCAGTTGATTCATGATCTCGCTCTGTTCCAACAACGCTTTGAAGACATCCTGTTGCGTGACCCGGCCGACCTGATAACGCGCTTCGGTGGCGCGGATGATCGTTCCCATGATCTCCAACTGTTCACGCAATATCTCGCCGGCCTTTTGCGCCATGAACAGATCGGCGTAGGCCATTTTGACCATGGAGATAATCTCTCGCTCCTTGGCGCGCAGCTCCTGCTCCATCACCCGCACATCCTGTTGGGCGATTTTTTCTTTCAAGCCCAGTTTGCCGAAAAACGGCAACTTCTGGCGGATGCCGATGGAGTTGGTATCGGAACCATTAAAGTTCGTTGGATTCGCCAGCGGCACGCCGCCAAGCTGAAAATTAATCTCCGGGTCCTCCAGATACGGCGCCTGCTTGGCGCGCGCCGACACCGCTTCCAAGCGCTGGCGCAGGAACTGAATCTCGGGATTTTTTTCGACCGCTTCTTGAACCGCCGCGGCGAGTTTCAAATGACCGTCGGCTTGCGCACCCCAAGCCCAAGATGAACCCGATGCGCCTATTGCGGCCAACATCAGATTAAAAAACACTCTGACCAAACTTACCCGCGCTTTGATCATAAGAACCTCCGAACCGGCTCCCCGGCGAGAGCCGGTCCATCGACTACGATAGTCAAGCGAACTCTTACTTCGCCTCAGCCGCCATTTGCCGATGCGCTTCGACCATCCCCAAGTTATCCTTCGCCGCCTGCTCGTAAACCCGAATCAAGCCCTGGCAATGGCTGATGAGACTCGAAGCCTGCTTGCCATAGAAGCCCTTATTAGCCTCATATTGGGCGAGCAATTTTTTGTGCTCCGCGGCCTTGGCCTGCATGTCTTTGGCGGCATCGTCATAATGCTTGGCCAAACTATCGTGGTCGCTCCGGGTCTTGGCGCTTTGCACCGCTTGGGTCATATCCATCGGGTGCGGGTTGATCGCGCAGGAGCCCAAGAAGCCGAGACTCGCTACCAACATCAAAGCAGTTAAAGTTTTCATAACATCCTCCTTTTGCCGACTGCTACCGAACCGTATTTCGCACCATTGGTTATCTGCCGGTTATCAGCTGCACATAATCAACCACCTCCCTCTTAATTACGCTTCCCGGCTCCGCCATGACGCTCCCAACCGTGGCACAAACGCCGGAGTCGAAAGCATGTAGCGCCGATACTTCTCACCGAATTCAGACAGCACGCCGTTTTCTTCATGTCGCGCCAAGCGAACGTACATAAAGACCAAAATGGGAAACATCACCAACGTAATCAACGTCGGCCACTGCAACAAAAAGCCCAGCATGATGAGAATAAAGCCGTCATATTGTGGATGGCGCACATGGGCATACGGTCCGGTCGTCGCTAGAGTGCCTGAGCGCTGCGCTTCGTAGAGCACTTTCCACGCGGCGGAAAGCACAATGAAACCGCAAAGGATAAGTATGTTGCTTAATATATGCAGCGGGTCGAAGTGCGCATTCATTTTCCATCCAAGCAGCGTGTGCAACAGATGCCCATTATCGTGAGAGAAAAAATCTACTCCGGGGTACATTCGCACTAACCAGCCGGACAACAGATAGATAGTGAGTGGGAAGCCGTACATTTCCACGAAGAGCGCGACGATGAACGCTGAGAATGCACTAAACGAGCGCCAGTCTCTTTTCGTCTGTGGCTTGGCGAAGCTAAAAGCAAAGATGATAAATACTAGCGAGTTGATTACCACCAAAGACCATAAGCCGTAGGCTGATTCCTCCGTCATCGCGGGTCTCCTTCCTGCTTGCGATCGTGGCCACCATCACCGCCACCATGCCCGCGGTGAAATAGATGCATCAGTGGGCAGAGCAACAGTAAGCCGTATGGGAGAATTCCCAGTAGATGCGCTTGGTGTTCTTCCCAGAGAAAAAACGCCGCAATAGCAAGAAACCCAAGCAGCACCCAGACGCTTCTCGATCGCAACCATGAACCTTGTTCGGAACTCATGCTTTCCTCCATAGTTCGTGAATATGCATGATCGCCTCCCACGCTCAGCTACTTCGATGTCTTCATACCCCGCCCCATGCGCTCCGACATCTGCTTCATCATGCCGGACATATCGCCCATCATCTTTGACATGTTGCCCATCTCCTCTGGTGTCAATTGACCGCTTCCCATCATGTTGCCCATATCGCTCATCATGCCCGACACTCCGCCCATCATCTTCCCCATCTCCCTTGTCTCTTCGCCCTTCATCATCCCCTGACCTTTCATCATGCCGCCCATGCCCTTTTGCATCTCTCCCATTCTTCCCCGCATCTCGTTCATCTTGCCCATCGTCATGCCACCGCCCTTCAGTGCCTCGGCCTTCATGGGCATGGCTTCTTTCATAGGCATATCTTTTTTCTCCTGGGCGATCAGAGGAAATACGCCGATAGTTCCCGACAGGATCGCCGCGATGAGTAGTTTTTTCATGTTAAGCTCCCTTTTTGATTTATTGATTCGTATCTCACTTTTCACAATTCAGACTCGCGCTGTGCCAGCCGCCGCTCCCAGCGAGCATTGCCGAATACAGTGCGCCCTCAGGCTTTCTGAAACCCATCGCTTGGCTACTTAAGCCGTCATTGATCTGGCCTTAAGGTATAGTTCCGGCAACTGCCGGAAATTTACTTTGCAGCCATCGCAGCAAAAGTAGTAGGTCTTGCCCTTGTACTCTGCCGTCACCAGCGCGATTTTTTCGTCAACGTCCATCCCACAAACTGGATCTTTTACCATTTGGAAGTTTTCTCCTTTCGGCAAACTAATTCACACGGTGAAATCGACGATACGGAAAGAATCGATCGACGCGATCATATCCGTCACCTCGTTGCCAACTCACCACTTCAAACGCCTGAGACCATGGCAAGCCTCGCCTTATTCATTTCCGATCCCAGCGAAACGTCAGCTCTTTGACTCCGCCGATATCTTTGAGCACTAGCTCCAACCATTTGCGCTCCAAGGTTGGCCTGGGGAACGTCAAGACAATCTCACGATGATGACCGCTCCCTTTGCTTTCGGCGCCGGTTGGCGCCATCGTCAGCCCTGTGTCGTCGCGTATCAGGCTGAGCGTCTTAAGATCATAACCGTCCAAATTAACCGAGTGGGTATCCAAGACCACGGAGAATTTCGACTCATGTTCGGTCTGCGCCAGATAGGTTACTTTCACTGTGACGCCACCGCCGGATTGGGTCTGCGGCGGACCTAGCCCCTCCGCTGCGAGACCGGCACCGGCGCCAATGAAACTGGCAAGATATAGAACGACTAAGCTAACTGAGAATAGGTTCGATTTTCTTTCTACCATCGTGGCTCTCCTTGCCTGTCAGCGCTTAACCTGAAGCCAACGCCTAACGGCTAGGCATGTTGTGCCTGCGAAGCCAGGAGGCTTGTTTCAGGTTCTCCGGCTAGCCAGTGCATGACTTCATTCCTTCCTTTTCGCCCGCTGGCCCCCTGCCCGCGGAGCTTTCGCGTCGCCGTGAGATTGGGTCGCCATCTCACTTGAAACCGATCGCTCCGCTTCTAGCCAGTCAGCCAAATCGCCGCCAGGGCAACATCCCCGGCACTGGTAAAGTTCGTAAGCTTTTTCAGCGATGCGCTGGCGGCGTAGTTGGTCGGCACTAACGCTAAATTCACTGACTTCTTTGACCGGGACTTCTCTGCGGCCGCTGTTACTAATTTGGCTCCTGTTCATTGGCAACCTCCTTTTGGCGCGCTCGTTAACGTAAGTTGGCATGGCCCCAGCGCGCCTCTTCAAGTTTTCTGGAGTCGACTTCTCGACCGGCCCTGAGTGCCTCCAATACGTCCTCCATGGTTCGTTTGTGCATGAGCATTTTGAGCTTTGGCGCACCCGTCAGGTTGCGGGTCTTCCAGTCGCAGTCTCTGAGCGCCTCATCCAAGTGATCGATCAGCTCGATGACGGTGATGGGCTCCTGCGCAGTTCCAGCAGGGGGAATTGCCAAGGCCAAGGCGATTGCCAGCAAAATATGGTTGGTTTTCATGATCTCTCTCCTTTCCCACTTGAGCACCAGGCCGCGTGCCCAGGAATTTGTCTCGCACCAAGCCGCTACGTTCAGGACCGGCAAGGCCCGGAACGGCTCGGCTGTGAAAGGAGAGAGCTAGATGCGGAGAACCGAGTACGAATGAAAATCTAGTTTTTTGGCGTGAACGAACCTAAACCCTGGTGGCCGACAAGCGTCTAGGTTACTTGACGGGTTAGACACCGTTTCATCGATGGCGGGAGCCAGAAATAAAGCTTTGGCGCTCGGAGTCGAGCTCACCGAAGGAGCTTGGAGCGTAAGCATCTGTACCTTCATGAAGTTGCATAGCTCTTCACCGGTGTCCCGTACCGGGCGCTCTCGACTGACGCCTGCCAGCGCGCCAGAATAGCCTCCATGCTTACCTTCTAGACAGGCACACGCCAGCACAACGGCGAGGTAAGATACGATAATCGTGCTTACCGTAACGGCGACAAATCGATTCGCGGACTTTCCAACTCCGAGTCCACACCGTACCCACCATGGCAAGTTTTTTCTTTCGGGAATCATTAACCTCATCCTACCTCACCCGGATAAACAGCAAACCGAATGCCATGGCGGAAAGTTCCGATTAACGGGCTTTTGCTGGCAATGACGCAGCGCTGCGCCCAGCACTCAAGCTTTGCCGCACGATCTCGTGAGAGAAACAGACTCCTCATTTTCCATCGACGCGAATTTTTAATTGCTACCTTCCCATTTCCGCGAAACAGACCCAACGGCATCAAGTTTCTCACTTCGGTGATCTCAAACATCAATTATGACCGCTCAGGAATCGTCTCAACATAGCCGGCATGCAGAAACTTAATGAGCACCATCCAGACAACAATCAATCCGACACAAATGATATGAACATAGGTTTTGTAGCCCGCCACCGAAGCGAGACTAAAGAATAGAATGATGAACCCGGCAGTGGCATCGCCGACTCTTTCGACCACGACATCGAGGAAAGTCTTGAGCGCTTTCTTAATGTTAGCCGGCACGCCCATATAGACGATCTCCAGGCTGCTGCGGTGAACGCTGTTGCGCAGGGTCGCATCGGCGATTCGCGTCAACGTAGCGGCCAACAGACTCGGCCAGATCATGATGGCCAATGAACCGCCCATCAGGACAATCGGCGTTAAATGGAGACTGGCATTAAGACCGAGTTTACCGATCACCTTGCCGGTCAGGACGACCTGGGCAAAAAGCGTCGCTAGACTCAGCCAACCGTAATAACCGCTGAAGAATCCGGTGAGGGCCGATTTGGACGGATAGGTATCCTTCGCCGCGGTCTTGAGCTCGAAATCGATCAGGGTCGAAACCACCACCGATACCAGGATCAGCGTAGCGATAGTTTTGAGATAGGGGGAGGCGCCGAGATGGGCAAAAATATTGTCGCCGCTCACGACACCGGCACGATTGGGCGCCCCAACTTCTTGCTTCGCCGCAATTGTCGCTAACCTGCGCTGACTTACGCATATCAGCAACGAAGCCGCCAAGTACAGGCCGACAACAACCCAGAACATGTGATTGCTGTCAGGCGCAAGGTGAATCGTCCACTTAGCCCCGAATCCCGCGGCGACACCTCCTAATGTTCCACCGGCGGCAACCAGGCCGAACAACCGCTTGCCTTGGTCCGGCGTGAATAGCTGGCCGGCGAGGGTCCATAATTGCGCCACCGCAATCACCGTCGCCATCGCCGACCAGATGTAAAACGCGTAGTGGCTCCAGCCCGGATCGATATAGGTTAGCAAGTACCAAAAACCTATGACCGTAACGACAATCAGCCCGTTGGTCGCTAAGATGAGCCGGACCATGGAAAGCTTGACAGTATAGCGCGCGTAGGTCGCGATAATCACGCCGGCGCAGAGCGCAACCAGGATATAAAGATAGGGCAGCTCCGACGCGGCATGGTGACCGAGGAAGATGCTATCGCGGAGAATTTTAATCAAATTGTTAGCCGCGATTAAGCAGCAAAGAGCGCCAGCCAGCACCGCCACGAGGTGTCCTTCGCCGGGGTTTATGTTGAAGTATTGCAGAATTTTCTCCACCGCCGCGTTGGTCTCTCGCCGGAGTTTTCTCTCCCGGATGGCTGGCAAAATTTATCGGTGGCTTGAGTGGTCCGGCGCCGGGTTAGCGGCATTTGCGCCGACTTCGATGCCGTCCCGCCGCAGTTCCGCGTCGCTCGCCTTGAGCGCCACCGTGCCCGCTGGATGCTGATACCAGCCGGGGTCTTGGTCGTAGCTCGGCAAACTATCGCGCACCTTGAGCAGCGTCATCATGCCGCCCATGGAAATGTAATCGCCGAAGGGGCCGGCTTTGCCTTTCATTGAAATTGTATTCTTCGGCATCGGCATGACTTCGGCCATGCGCCCCATGTCCATGCCCTCATGGCCCATGGTCATGTAGGCGGGCAGTAAGGGCCGGACTCTTTCTTCCAAGCCACCAGGCTTCATACCAACCAGATTGGGAAACTGATGGCCCATCTGGTTCATCACATGGTGCGTCATATGGCAGTGCAGCGCCCAATCGCCGGGGGCGTCGGCGATGAATTCCAAGTCGCGGGTCTGGCCGACGCCGATCAGCGCGGTGGTTTCCGGCCATTGGGCCGAAAGTGGAATGGCTTCGCCATCGGTGGCGGTGATGCGGAAATGATGGCCATGAATATGCAACGGATGATGGCTCATGGCACTCAGGTTGCCGACCCGCAACCGGACTTTGTCGCCGGTGCGAGCGATCAACGGCGCCGTCGACGGAAAGACTTTGCCGTTGATGGTGAGAATATTGGCATCGTTCATCTTGAGGGTATTGGGCCGGGCCGTGCCGGCTTCGATCACCCACTCGCTGAGCAGCAGGGCGAAGTCGCGCTCGACAAATTGTTCCGGCGCCGGATTGCGCGGATGAACGACGAACATGCCGATCATGCCCATGCCCATCTGGGTCATCTCGTCATGATGGGCGTGGTACATCAGCGTGCCATGTTGGCGCAGCGTCCATTCATATTTCACGGTTTCGCCCGGTTTGATATACGGCTGGGTCAAACCACCGACACCGTCCATACCGTTTGGTAAATAGAAACCATGCCAGTGAATCGCCGTCGCCACCGGCAAGCGATTGGTGACGTAAATACGCACCCGCTCGCCTTCCACCGCTTCGAGCACCGTGGCGTTGACCCGGCCGTTGAAGCCCCAACATTTGGCCCGCAGGCCGGCGTCGAAAGCATGGTCGACTTCCTCGGCGATCAAATGAAAAACTTTCACGCCGCCGTTGATTTTAAACGGCAACGCCGCGCCGTTGGGAATCGTCACCGGCCGGTAGTCCTTGCCGGGCAAACCCGGCGGCATCGGCTTAACATCCAACCGGCCGCCACTGTAGCTTTTCTCCCAGCGTTGCCGCACCGAGCCGCGGCTCGATCCCGGCGCCGTTTGCGCCTGTGCTTCTCCGCCGCGGTTTAACAAAAGCGCACCACCGGCCAAACCGCTGGCGGCGAAGCCGAGAATCTCCCGGCGCGAAATTTTCTTGCTCATCGTCATACCTCCGGCTCAGTGACCTTGGCGTTCCTGGGCCATGGGTTGGCCCTTGGACAAAACATTCTTCATGGCGCTCGATTCCGCGAGCCGGCCGGCGGCGATCTGTTCCATGTCGTTGTGCGCCAGCCAATGATCGCGCAGCGCTTCGACGTAGCCGACGGCGACTTCGATCTGCTGCTCACGAGCGCGCAGGAGCTGCACCGGCCCCAACTGCATGGCGTTGTAGTGGAGCTGGGTTTCATTGACGATGCGGTCATGGAGCGGCAGCAAAATGTCGCGGTAATAGAGCGCCCGTTCGCGCGCTTCGTCGAAGCGCTCTTGGGCGGCGCGCGCCTCGGCGCGCAGGCGCACCGCTAGGGCGTAATATTCCTGCTGCGCCCGGCGCAGTTCCGCCGCCGCCCGCGCCACCCGCCCTTGCCCTTGATCGAACAGAGGAATCGGCAGTTCGAGCACCGGACCCACTTGCCAGCCGCCTTCGCGCTCGCCCATGCCGCCGAGCGTCAATTCCGGGATCAACGCGGACACCTTGTCGAAGCCCAACTGCTCGCCCAGGGCGGCGATGTTTTGCTGGGCCAGCACCAGATCGAGGCTACGAGTCACAGCCAACTGCTCAAGCGAACCGGCATCTAGTGCCGACGCCGGAATCTCCGGCAAGCGCGGCAAGCTACGCCAAGCAGTCTGCCCACCCCAGACACCCATGCGGATATTCAACAGTTCGCGGCTCTGACGCGCGGCCAATTCCGCGCCGCGCAGCTGCAAACGCGCGCTCCCCGCCAACGCACGCTCGCGCAGCAAGTCGAGAGCGGAAATATTTCCGGCGTCATATAATCGCTGGGTGATTTCGCCGGCGGCGTCGAGGGATTGCAAAATCGTCCGGCGCAAATCCACCAGCTGCTCGTTGGCTTGATGAGCGTAAAACGCCGCTCGGGTCTGTCCGGCCAGATCCATTACGGCGCCGACCACCCGGCTCTTGGCGGCGTCGAAGCGCGCCGCGGCGACCCGCTGGCGCAACGGCAAGTAAAGAATATCGAGAAAGCTCATGACCACGCTGAGCTCAAGATCGGGACGGCCGCCGGTTACCGGAAACATCACCGCCGCGTTGAAAATCGGATTGCGCAATAATCCGGCCTGCACCAGATCGGCCTGGGCGACCCCCAGGTCGGAGTACAAAGCTTGCAGCTCGCGGTTATTGAGGAGCGCGATCTGCACGGCTGCGTCGGCGTTGAGCGGCGCGCTCAGCAACTCGCGCAGCTTCTCGTCGGCGGCGCGGTCGAGCTCAGTGCCGTTGTTCCAAGTAGGTTTGACACCCACGCGCGCGCCCACCGTTTCACTCACCTCTGCAAAGCCGGCGCGTAGATCGACGGCCACGCAACCGCTCAACCAGAGCGCGGCAGCCGCGCCGAAGACGGCGAGAAGGATTCCATTTGGTCTGCGCATAGGAAAAAACTCCACGATCTATGGTCAATTCATTTTGTCGAGCTTGATGATCGCCTTCTTCGGCACATCGATGGTGAAGCGAATTCGATCGCCGGATTTCACCCCGTCCATCAGCGACGGCGGCTCGACTCGGTAGCCCATGGTCATGGCGTCCATGAAACCTTCGATCTTGCCATGCTCGACCACCAACTGCGCCGCGCTCGGCACGGCAGCGATGACTTTGCCCTCGGCGGTCACGGTCTCCCCGCCCGGCTCCGCTGCCGCCGCCGAGCGCGGCAGAGCGGCATCCGCGCGCGTATAGACCAGCGTCTGGGACAGCGCAGAGCGCGGCGCGACCGGCGCATCAGCGTGAGCCGGATGGTTCAAGCTCAGCGGTTGTGGCGAGTAAGCCGCGCAGGATGGCAGAGCGATACTCGACAGCACCCATAGGAAAAAATATTTCATGATTGTCCCCCTCAACAAATCACTTTTTAGCTTTAGCGATCTTGGTAATAACTCGTTTGCCGGTATCCATGGTGAAGTTGACGACATCGCCGACGTTCAACCCTTGCAATTGCGAGCGCGCCGCCAGCTTGTAACCCATGATCATGGCGTCCATAAATCCTTTGATCTCCCCGTGATCGATGACGACCTCCTGACTCTCCGGCACCAGCGCAACAATCTTGCCGACGCCGCTCACCGACTTGGCCATGGCCGGCGGCTTGAGCGAAGCCAGATAGCTCGATAGATCGATCAACTCGCGCAGGGTCATGCGATCCAAATGCTCCTTCGACATCGGCGAGTTGCCGTCGCGGTCGCGCAGGTTTCTCGGCACCACGGCGTTGGGATGGATCACCGACTCGGTGAAATATTCCAATGGATGCGCCGGTCCCATTTGGCTCAACTCCGGCGCGCTGTCCATCGGTTCGGGAAACGACTCGCCATTGACTCGGTGGCAGTAGTAGCACTCGAATTTTTCAAAGACGGCGCGCCCCTTGGCGCCATCGCCCTTAGGCATGGTGAAGCGCCAATGGCGCGGATGGTGCGGCTCGGCGGACTGCGCAGCGTCGCCTACGGATACGGCAGCGAAAATGTTGAACAGCGCGACCAGCGCCGCCCACCAGAAGTGACTCGACATGGATATCCCTCGGGCCCCAGGGCCACAAGTTAAATTCGAAATGAGTTAAACGAACGAAACTAGCCGCGGGCGCGGCTCTAGATGCGGATCACGGAATGGAGCAGATAAAGTGGCGGTGACTGGGAAGCTAATCCACCGGGCGGTCCATGTATAAGGAGAGCGGCAGCGGAAGATGCCAACTCCGAGCCAAGGTCGAGAACCCGATAAACCAACGAAACGACAATGCGGCGCTCGGTCGCCGGTACGACCCTAGAAGCGCTGACAAAGGCGCCGAACAGATTGGCGCAGTGAATTTTTCCGTCCTCGGGATGGTGCGGCGCCGAACTGTCGCCGTGATGGTGCGCACCGTCCTGATGATCGTCGTGATGGCTGGATGAAGCCGCTGTCAAATTATCGCAACCGGCGAACGCCCAAACGGCGCTGGCGTAAAGTAGCGAGAGGCAAATAGCGATGGCGAGTAAGCGTTTCATTTGACTTGCCAGGAAAGCTAGCGCGCAACGCCGCCAGTTTCAAGCCGGCTCCGCGCCGGACGCATGACCAGCATGACGACTCCGATAACGACCAGCAGCAAACTGATCCACTGCGCCTCGGAGAACCCGAATCCAATACTTGGATTGATGCGCCAAAACTCGACGATGAAACGCATCAACCCGGCGAGAATCAGATAGAGCCAAGTGATCGTTCCCGCGGCCAAACCCTTTTTACCCAGCGACCAGAGTATGGCGAAGACCAATGCGCCTTGAAGGAATTCATAGATCGGCGTCGGATGAACCAGCACGCCGGGGGCGTAGGGAATGCCGGTGTTGGGATCGGCCCAGCCGACGATCGCCTTGGTGTAGGCGACGCCCCACGGGACATTGGTCACAGCGCCCCAGTCGCCGTCGCCGGCGAAGTGGCAGCCGATGCGGCCGACGCCGTAGGCCAAGGCCAGCGCCGGCGTGGTCATGTCGGCGCCGATCAGCCAGGGAATTTTATTTTTCTTGAGAATCCAACTGACCGCGGCGACGCCGCCAAAAAATCCGCCGTACCAGGTAAAGCCGGCGCCGGTGAGAATGTAGTTCAGCGGCGCGGCGAGAAAGCCCTGCCACTCTTCGACGATATAGAGCAAGCGCGCGCCGACCAGGCCGCCGATGGCGGCGGCGAAGACCAGCGTCGATGCCAACTCGGGATCGTACTGATGACGCGATAATTCGCGCTTGACCGCCCACGCCGCGGTCAAAGCCGCCAGCGCCATGAACGCGCCAAAGCTATAAATCGTCAGCGGGCCAAGTTGGAAAATGATTGGATACATTGCGGCAAGACTCGATGGGTCAATACGCGGCGGCCGAGCGAAACTCAATGGACGCGGAATCGCTTACCGTGCATGGGAATCAATTATCACCGATGCCAGTCCGTCGCCAGCTCTGACGAGCCGTTGAGGGGAATTTCACCATCTCCTAGTCATGGGCCCTCGTTGCCAGACAACCGCGCCGCGGCTCGGCCTTCGACCCAGTCATAAAGCACCGGCAATAAGACCAAGGTCAGAAAGGTCGAGCTCAGGATACCGCCGATCACCACAGTGGCCAGCGGCCGCTGCACTTCCGCGCCGGCGCCGGCGGCGATCGCCATGGGCACGAAGCCGAGGCTGGCCACCAATGCGGTCATCAACACCGGGCGCAGGCGGGTGAGCGATCCTTCGATGACCGAGTCGCGAATGGCTTTACCCTCCTCGCGCAGCTGGTTGAAGTAGCTGATCATCACCAGCCCGTTCAGTACAGCCACGCCGCTGAGCGCGATGAAACCCACCGCGGCGGTAATGCTGAACGGCATGCCGCGCAGCCAAAGGGCGAAGGTGCCGCCGGTCAGCGCCAGGGGAATGCCGGAGTAGACCAGTAAAGCCTGGCGCAGGCTACCGAAGGCAAAAAAGATCAGCACGAAGATAAGCGCCAATGCCGATGGCACGACGACCGCCAGGCGGGTGCGCGCTTCTTGGAGATTTTTGAACTGCCCGCCGAACTCTAAACGGTAATTTTCCGGCAAACGCAGCTGCGCCTCGATGCGCCGCTCGGCTTCGCGGACAAACCCCTCCACGTCGCGTACATTCAGATTCACCATCAACGCGGCGCGCCGCTGGCCGTCGTCGCGCCGGATCGGTTCAACCGCCTTGAGGGTCTTGAATTCCACCAGTTTGCCAAGCGCAATCAGACCGTCCTGGCCGACCCGCACCGGCAATTTCTTGATTTGCTCATCATCCGAACGCAGCTCTTCGGCCATGCGCACGACGATGTCATAACGGCGGTTGCCGTCGACGATACTGCCGACCTCGCGGCCGGCCAGGGCCACGCCGATCGCTTTGTTCACTTCGCCAGCCGGCAAACTATGGCGCCGCAGCGCATCGCGCTTGATCTCCATTTGTAACTGCGGCGTGCGCCCCTCGGTTTCGAATTCGACCTGGGCCACGCCCGGGGTCTTTTCGAGAATGCCCCTAATCTGTTCGGCGAATTTTTCAAGCAGGTCGTAATCGTCGCCGAAAATCTTCACCGCCAGTTCGGCGCGCGTGCCTTCGAGCATCTCGTTGAAGCGCATCTCGATGGGCTGGCCGAAAAGGATTGAATAGTCGGGGTTGATTTTCTTCAGTGTTGCCTCGATCTGCTCGCGCAACTCCGCTTTATTCGCCGGCCTGCCGGCGGTTTTCGGCCACTCGGCCAGCGCTTTATAAAATATGTAAACATCGCTCTCGTTGGGCGGCATCGGGTCGGTGGCGATTTCGCTGGTGCCGATGCGGGTGAAGACGCGGACGATCTCGGGAAATTCCTTGGCCAAGCGGTTCTCGACTTCAATGTCGGTGCGCAGCGATTCCGCCAAACTCATGCCGACGGGTTTGTAGAGCATCGCGGTGATCGAACCCTCGTCGAGTTTGGGCACGAACTCCGCCCCCAAACGGCCAAACAGCCACAGCGAGCCGGCAAAGATCGCCACGGCGGCGATCGCCACGAGCCAGCGCAGCCGTAAGGCGGTCTCAAGCGTTGGCCCATAGGCGCGCTTAGCCAGGCGGATCGCCAGGTTGTCGCCTTCGTGCATTCTGCCGCGCAGCAGCGCCGAGCACAGCACCGGCATTAACGAAAGCGCGAGCAGCAACGCGCCGGCGAGGGCGAGCATGACGGTGAGCGCCATGGGATGAAACATTTTCCCTTCGATGCCGGTGAGCGCGAGAATCGGGATATAGACGACGGTAATGATCAGCACGCCGAAAAACATCGGATTGCCGACCTGTTTGGCGGCGCTGAGCACGGTATGGGCGCGCTCTTCGATGTTGAGCGGGCGTCCGAGCTCATGTTGGCGCTGGCCGAGCCGGCGCACGATGTTCTCGACGATGACCACCGCGCCGTCGATGATCAGGCCGAAATCCACCGCGCCGAGACTCATTAAGTTTCCCGAGATGCCGAACCTGGCCATCCCCATGAGCGCGAACAGGAAAGAAAGCGGGATCGCCGCTGCGACGATGAGCGCGGCGCGCCAGTTGCCGAGCAAGATCAGCAGCACGGCGACCACCAGCACGGCGCCTTCAAATAGGTTGGTCTTAATCGTGCCGACCGTGCGCTCGATCAGTTCGGAGCGGTCGTATTGTATCTGGATCTCGACGCCTTCGGGCAGCTTGCTCTGAATTTCGCCGATGCGCGCCTTGACGCGCTCGGCGACGTCGCGGCTGTTCTCGCCGGCGAGCATCATGATCGTGCCGATGACCGCCTCGTGGCCATCAAGGGTCGCCGCGCCGGTGCGAAATTTAGTGCCGGTCTTAACCTCGGCTACGTCTTTGACCAGCAGCGGGCCGACGCCGGCGGCGAATTTGAGCGGCAGATTGGCGATGTCCGCCGCATTGTTCACCCGGCTCACGGCGCGGATGGTGAGTTGCTCGGCGCCGCGGTTGATGATCCCGCCGCCGGCATTTTCGACGTTCTGCGCGATCAGGTCGGCCAGTTCGCCGAACGTCATGCCCGCCGCGGCGAGGGATTCCGGTTTGGGCTGGACGACGAATTGCTTTTCATAGCCGCCGCTCTCGTTGATTTCAGCGACCCCCGGCACGGTGCGCAGCAGCGGCTTGATGACATATTCTTGGATTTGACTCAGCTCGATCAACTGCGCCAATTCCGCCGCCGGCTTAAGCTTCGCGTCGCTACGGTAATTGACGCTATAGTAAAAAATCTCCCCAAGACCGGTGCTGATCGGCGCCAGTTTGGCGAGCGCGCCGGCGGGCAAGCGCTCCGCCACACCTTGGAGCCGTTCGGCGACCAGCTGTCTTGCCCGGTAGATATCGGTGCCATCTTTGAATTGGATGGTCACCTGCGACAAGCCGAATTTTGTCAACGAGCGCGTTTCGTCCACCCCGGGCAGGCCGGCCAGAGCGATTTCGATGGGCTGGGTGACGAGCTTTTCCGACTCTTCGGCGGCGAGCGCGGCTACTTCGGTGTTCACCTGCACCTGCGGCGCGGTAATGTCGGGCACGGCATCGATGGGTAAGTGCCATGCCGACCACAGGCCGCCGGCGAACAAGACGATGGCGGCCAGCAGAACGAATCCCGGCTGGCGCATGGAAAATTCGAGAATTTTATCAATCACGGTCCAAGCGCCTCAAGGTTTCGCGGTTTTACTCTGAACCGCGTTGATGTTAAGGCCGGTGAGCAGCTCCAGTTGTTGCGCCGCGTCGAGGGCTTCACGCTGGGTTTCCCATAGCGCTTCGACGGCTTCGAGATATTGCTTCTGCAACTCGACGTAAGTGGCGAGCGGCACCGCGCCGAGCCGGTAGTGACGGTCGGCCAGCGCCGCGGCGCGGCGAAATTCAGCTACGGATTCGGCCCGCCACTTGGCCATCTCGCTAAGTTTGGTCCGATAGACCAGCGCCTTGTCGACGATTTGTCTCTCGATGTTACGCTGGGTCACGTACATGGAGGTTTCCGCCTGCTTCTGCCGGGACGCGGCCGATTCGATGTTCCCCTCGTTGCGGCTCCACAGCGGTAGCGGCACCGAGACGCCAATGCCGATTTGCCGCTCACGCTCCCCCGCTCGTTCCTGGGAAAAATAGGGCCCCACAGAAAACGACGGATAAACCTCTTTCTTCGCCAGCTCCACCTTGAAGCCCTGTTGTTCCAACTCCACCTGGCGCATCCGGAGCTCGAAATTGTTGGCCCTTGCCGCGGTCAACAAAGTGTCCAGCTCCGGCGCGGCGCTAAACGTTAGCCCCACCGGTGTCACTTTAAACGCGCTCTGCCAGGGCTGGCCGCGCAGTTGGTTCAATTCGAGCAACGCGGCTTGCTCGGCTAGCTCCGCCTCGCTGGCTTTACGCAGCATCGCGATCGCCGTCGCTTCGACGATGCGCAGCTCCAGCTCGGGAGTAATTCCCGCCAGATCCCGTTGCACGATCACCTGGCGCAAGGCGTGAAAGCGATCGGCAACTTCGCGGGCCGCCACGGACTTCTGTTGCGACGCGAACAAACCATAGACGACTGAGCCGGTGCGCGCGGCCAGCGCGGCTTTGAACTGGCCGAACCCGAGCTCGGCTAATTGAATCTGTTGGTTGGCGATCGCCTTGCGTAGCGGGATGCGTCCGGGCCATTCGATGGTTTGCCGCACCGATACCGACCAGGCAAGCCCCTCGGCGGCCAGACCGCCGCCGGTCACGCGCTTATCGCCGACCGTCGTGGACAGTTCCGGATTGGCCCATGCCGCCGCAGTTCGCGCTTCGCCCTTGGCGGCCGCGATCTCAGCGCTGTAGAAATTCAGTTCGGGATTATGCTCCAGCACGTCCGCGATCGCTTGATCGAGGGTCACCTGAACCACAGGCGCGCTGGCGTTGATTGCTCTCTTGGTTCTTTCCGCCCCATGGCTGTCGCCGATAAGCATGGCGCCGATCGACACCATGGCGCCGATCGCGCTGAAAGATTGAATTAGAAACTTATATTCTCGGAAAAATCCGGCACAAATGCGTCGCGGCATTGTTACTCCCTGGCATTTGTGAGCGGCCTCGCTTGTCGAGCGAAACCGCGCCAAATACGGCGTAGAAATATTCGCTTGGCAAAAAACTAGCGAACTAAACGGCGACCGGAGGAGAACGGGGTGCTTTGGGAGTGTGATGGACTTCTAGCGATGGAGGTGAATGCTCAAGTGCGAGGAAAGCATAATCGTCGGCTGCTTGGCGGAGTAAGTTTCCATCGAGAGCTACGGCAAAAAATCGCGGTGCTTGCGAACCTTTGCCGGTCGGCAATTTGCCGATTCGGCCGGTCAGCGCGGAAAAACTACCTTGTGAAAAGTGGCCAAAATGGTGCCCGCTCACGGCGAACGATGCACGGTCCAAAGGATCGTAATCTCGCGCCGACTCGGGGAAAAGGTCGGCGTGGATAATAATATGTTGGTGCCGTGCCCCACCCTCATCGTGGCCGTGAGACGAATGAACATGCAAAATCGGCAGGAGGAGCGCCGCGGTTAATATTAACGGCGACAGCGCGAGGCGACAGAGCTTGGTTCGCAATGGGGACATTGGTAACGAGCATGAGAATAGTTCAATTCTCGCGAGAAGTCTAATCCAAGTTAAAACAACCCGACAACCATCGCTTGAGCGAAATCAGCTCCGAGGTTTGTTTTCCAGCGAAAAAATCACATCGATCGCCTTCGTGCCAGGGTCGCGAACCGTGATGGGTTGGCCCTGCCGTCCCAACCGCTCGTGCCAGATTTCGATTTCATAGTTGCCCGGCGGGATGGCGTCGAAAGAAAACTCGCCCTTGTCATCGGTCACCGCGTAATAAGGCGCGTCGGTGACGATAATCGCCGCGCTCATCCAGGTATGGAGCACGTCGCAGTCGATGCGAATAATTCCGACACGATCGAGCCGTTTGGTCACCTGGCGCCATTTCGGCAGGCCGACGTTGAATAAAGTCTCACGACCCAAGCGCGCATGGACGGTGTGCAGGATCGGGTCGCTGTTCTTGAGCAAGAGCTCGCTGCCAACTGGCGCGATTTGGACATGGGGCGTGAAGGCGCAGCGTTGGTTATCGAGAACTATCGATGCCGGCGGGGTTGCGGTGATCGCGCCCAGCGGACGTAAAATTACCGCGGCGTTGCGCAGCCGGCCATCGCCATTTATCAGCAAAGTCTCGTTGGCCACCCGGGCGCCGCAGAAGGACCGGCTTTTGAACACCGGCAGCGGTTTCGGCTTGGCTGGCACTCCGGCAACGCTGACAACGCCTAAAACTCGGCTGCCAGCCGACACCTGCGTCGCCGCTAGAAGCGGCAGCAAAGCCGCCAAACCGTAGGTAAGCAATTTAGTCACGAGCATTGATCTAATAGTTGAGGCTGGCGATTTTCTCTGCTAACAATCTCGCTGCTTAGGGATAGCGATTTAAACCACAAGTGCGCCTAGTAATTCAAAGAGTCAGCGAAGCCAGCGTCAGCGTCGACGGCCAAACCATCGGCCGCATTGGCGCCGGCTTATGCATTCTCGTCGGCATCGGCAAGGACGACAACCCCAACAATGCCGCGGTTTTCGCCGACAAAGTGAAAAATCTGCGCATCTTCGAAGATGATCAGGACAAGATGAATCGCTCGCTGGTCGACAGCCGCGGCGCGGTGCTAGTCATCTCGCAGTTCACCCTGTACGCCGACTGCCGCAAAGGCAACCGGCCATCGTTCACCGACGCCGCGCCGGCGGCGTTGGCCGAGGAGATTTATTTGGCATTCGCCAAACAGCTCAGCGATGCCGGTGTGACCGTCGCCATCGGGCAGTTTCAAGCCCACATGAAAGTCGCGTTGGTCAACGACGGCCCGGTGACGATAATTTTGGAAGGGTAAAGATGCAAGTCGTCCTGTTCGAACCGGAGATCCCGCCCAACACCGGCAGTGTCGCGCGCTTGTGCGCGGCGACGTTGACGCCGCTCCATTTGATCGAGCCGCTCGGTTTCAAGATCGACGACAAGCATTTGAAGCGCGCCGGTCTGGACTATTGGCCGTTTGTCGATTTGCACGTTCACCAGGGCTGGCCGCAGTTCCTCGATCAAATTAAACCGGCGCGGCTGCTCTATTTCACCAAGAAGGCGGAGCGGTCGTACACGTCGATTTGTTATAATGATGACGACTTTCTCGTCTTTGGCCCGGAAACCCGCGGCCTGCCGGACGCCATGTGGCAAGATCTCGCGGCCTGCGCGCTGCGCATTCCCATGAGCGGCACCGGCGTGCGCAGTTTGAATTTATCTAACGCGGTTTCCATCGTCCTTTATGAAGGCTTGCGCCAGTTGGGCAAGACTTAATTTAACAACAGGCCTTGACGGTGAAACATAGAATGGTTAATTAACGGCAACAAATTTGTCCCGGAGGGGGTTGAACATATGAGGGTTTGGGCTGTACGAAATCGCCCGTCGGTGCTGTTCGCATCGCTTGCGCTAGTTTGGGTCGCGGCGGCTGGTTTCCTTGCCAACGGATATGCCGCCGAAGCGGACACAACTCCTCCGTCCAAGGAAACTTTCAATTTAATCTTGCCGTTCAAGAATCTCACCGTCGGCCAGGGCCAGGAAGTGACCATGGACACTGAGATCGTCAATCGGCGCAAAGATCCAGTCGAGGTTACCTTAACCCTGGATTCGGTGCCCAAGGGTTGGGAAATAAACTTCAATTCGCGCTATCCGAGCTTTCCGATCCGCTCGGTCCAGGTGCAAGGCGAAAAGTCGACCACCGTTGAATTCAAAGGCAAGGTTCCTGAAGCCACCAAGCCAGGGATCTACCAAATCAAAGTCACCGCCAAAGATAACAACGGTTCGACTCAATATGTCGAGACCATCAATTTGAACGTCACGTCGAAAAAAGTCGAGACCGGCGGCCTCAAGCTGACCAGCCAATACCCGGTATTGAGCACCGGCTCCGGCCAGACGCTGAAATTCACCGTCGATCTCAAGAACGAGACCAACAAACCGTTGACCACCGCGCTGGCGGCGCAAACCCCGCCGGGTTGGAACCTGCGCTTCAAACCGCAGTTCGGCGACCAACAGATATCTTCTATTCAACTAAAAGAGAGCGCCTCGGAAACCCTCAGCGTCGAGATCGACACGCCGGTAAAAGCCGACGCCAAGGAACAACCAATCACGGTAACCGCGCGCTCCGGCGCATTTGAGGCTTCGGCGACTGTCAAAGTCAGTCTCAAGGGCACCCAGGACCTCAAGATGGGTTCGCTGGCGGGAACTTTGAATACTTCGGTGACCGCCGGCAAAAAATCCCCTGGGGATTTCGTCGTCGGCAACGCCGGCACGGCGCCGATTCGCAACTTGAGCTTTGTCACCAAGAAACCTAGCGACAAGTGGACCGTCGAGTTCAAGCCCGACAAGATCGACGTCATCGAACCCGGCCAAGTCAAAGAGATCAAGATGGAAGTGCTGGCGCCCGACCGCACCATCGCCGGCGATTACTTACTGACGCTGACGGCGAACTCGCCGGAAGTGACCAAGTCGGTGGAATTCCGCGTCACCGTGTCGACGCCGACGATCTGGGGCTGGATCGGCTTTGGCATCGTCGGCCTGGTGGTCCTCGGTTTAGCCATCGTATTTTTCCGCCTAGGTCGTAGATGAGCACGGTAGTCGACACCAAAAATTTAACTAAGCGCTACCGCGAGAAGCTCGCGGTCAACGCGCTTAACTTGACCATCGAGGAAGGCCAGGTCTTCGGCTTCCTGGGCCCCAATGGCGCGGGTAAGACCACGACCATTTTGATGCTCTTGGGTTTGACCGAACCGACCGCCGGCGAAGTTTCGGTTTGCGGCTTCAGCCCGACCAGTCAATCCCTCGAAGTCAAAAAACGAGTCGGCTACCTGCCGGAAAGTCCCGGCTTTTACGACGACATCAGCGCGCGTGAGAATTTGATGTACATGGCGCGGCTCAACCGCATCCCGGAAGAGGAAGCGCGCCGGCGCACCGCCGAAGTGTTGGAGCAAGTCGGCCTATCGGATGATGGCCGTCGTTTGGTCAAAGAGTTCTCCCGCGGTATGAAGCAGCGCTTGGGCATCGCTGAGGTCTTGGTCAAGAAGCCCAAGGCGGTCATTCTCGATGAGCCCACCCTGGGCCTCGACCCCGACGGCGCCATTCGCATCCTCGATTTGATCAAGCAGCTCAATCGTGAACATGGCCTGACGGTCATGCTGTCGTCGCACCAATTGCAGCAGGTGCAGCAGATTTGCACCCGGGTCGGCATCATCGTCAAGGGCAAACTGATCGTCCAGGGCGAAACCGATGCCTTGGGCAAAGCGATCTTGAAGGGACGCAACTGGAATTTTCTGCTCGAAGCCACCGGGAACACCGAAGGCTTCGATAGAGAACTCCAGGCCATTGTCGGCATTGATGAAGTCGAGAAGCGCGCCCATGGCTGGTTCCTGCGCTGCACCGAAGACGTGCGCGGCCAGATCGTCGCCGCGGTCACCGGCCGCGGCCTGAGTCTGCTCCAGCTTCGGTCCGAAGATCCAACTCTGGAAGAGATCTACCTGAAGTACTTTCGCGAGGCCTAAAAATGAGCGTGGTGTTCTGGAAAGAGTTGGCGGATCACTTCAGCAGCCGCCGCTTCATGATCTTGCTGATCCTCATCGTCTTTTCCGGCCTTTGGGCAGCCTACGCCACCGGTCAGGCGATCCGCGCCAACACCGACACCGTGCCCACCCAGTATGTTTTTTTGCTCCTGCTCACCTCTAGCGGTGACACACTTTTTTCTCTGGCAACCTTTTTAGGCTTCTTCGGCCCGCTGGTCGGCATCACCCTGGGCTTCGATTCAATCAGCGGCGAATACGCCCGCGGCACGCTGAGCCGCGTGCTATCGCAGCCGATCTACCGCGACAGTTTGATCAACGGCAAGTTTTTCGCCGGCTTGACCACCGTCGGCGTGCTCTGGGGATCGATCCTGCTTCTGGTCATCGGCTTAGGCATCACCCTGTTGGGCTTTCCACCCAACACCGAAGAGCTCTGGCGCATGATCATCTTCACCGTCGTCGGCGTGTTTTACGTCGGCTTTTGGTTGGCCCTGGCGATGCTGTTCTCCTTGCTGTTTCAAAAGACCGTCACCGCGGCGCTGGCCTCGATAGCGGTGTGGCTGTTTCTCTCGCTGTTTGTCGCCGTGCTCAGCGGCGCGGTAGCCAGCATGGTGGTTCCCGACGCCACCACGCCGGAATCGGTGGCGCGCAAAGCCGATATCGAAAACATCGTCGGCCGGGTCTCTCCGAGCACATTGTTCAATGAAAGCGTCGGCATCCTGCTCAACCCGGCGGCGCGGGTGTTCGGCATGGCGCTGCAAAGCCAGGCCGAAGGCATCCTGCCCACTCCCCTGGCCCTCGATCAAAGCTTAACCTTGATCTGGCCTCATATCACCACCATGTTCGCCTTGGTGGCGGTCTGTTTCGGCATCTCCTACATCATCTTCATGCGCGCCGAGATCCGCGCTTAGCTAACTCCCAAACATCATCGCGGTTTACCGCCGCGCCGGGGTGCAAGTCGCATCTCAGCGCGGCGTTGTAATTTTAATTCAAGTTGGAATCGTTGATAGTTAAACTATTTCTGTCTAGTATCGAGACAATTATTTTCACCCCCCACCGGAGGATTTATGGCGTACAGCGATCTGCGCGACTATGTCGCCGCGCTTGAGAAACATGGCAAGTTGAAACGGGTCACCAAGGAAGTCGACAAGGACTGGGAGATCGCCGCCGTGTGCCGCCAGCTGTTTAAAAAAATCCCGCCCAACAAGCGGCCCGCGCTGGTCTTCGAGAACGTCAAAGGTTTCACCATCCCGGTGGTCGCCGGCGTGCTCGGCGCGTCGCGCGAGATTTACGCCATCGGACTGGAAACCGAAGGGGTTGAGGGCATCAATCGTAAGTGGGATCACGCCCTCGGGCACCCCATCGAACCGCGCATGGTTTCGGCCAAGAATGCCCCGTGTAAGGAAAACATTCTCCATGGCAAAGACGTCGACATCACCAAATTTCCGGTGCCGACCTGGACCGTCGGCGAAGACCCGGCGCCGTTTTTCACCTCGCCATACCTGATCACCAAGGATCCCGAAACCGGCGTGCGCAACGTCGGGACGTATAGAATGCAGGTCAAAGGCCCCAACAAGACCGGCTTGTTAATTGGCAAGCGTCAGGACATGGCCTGGCATATGTACAAGAACAACGACAAGAACAAGCCAACGCCAGTGGCGGTGGTCATCGGCGCCGACCCCTCCATCGGCTATGTGTCGGTGTCGAAGATCTCCGATGCGCTCGATGAGTTCGCCGTCGCCGGCGCCCTGCGCGGTCAAGCGGTCGACATGGTAGCTTGCGAAACCGTGCCGCTGGAGGTGCCGGCCACCGCCGAGATCGTCTTAGAAGGCGAAATCCCACCCAACGCCTTCGAACATGAAGGCCCCTTCGGCGAATACACCGGCTACATGGGCCCGGCCGGCAACGAGCCCTACTTCAACATCAAGTGCATGACCTACCGCAACCAGCCGCTTTATCAAGCGTTCATCAGCCAGATGCCACCATCGGAGTCGAGCTGCATTCGCGGCATCGGCCGGGAATGGCCGCTGTTCAAACACTTGAAAGACACCCTGCGCCTTCCGATCCGCGATCTGCGTCTCAAAGAAGCCGGCGGCAGCGGCGCCTATTTGGTCATATCGCTCAAGAAAGAATTTGTCGGCCAGGTGCGCCAGCTGATGTACGGCGCCTGGTCCCAGCGCACCGGCTTTGGCAAGATCACGGTGATCGTCGATGAGGATATCGACGTGTGGGATGATTTTGCCGTCGATTGGGCGCTCAGCTGGCATGTCCGGCCGGCGTTGGACGTCTACATCGAACGGGACGTGCAAGCGGTCGGCCTCGACCCCTCCCAGGCGCCCGCCGACGTCCTGCAACATCACCCAAGCCGCTACGTCGGCTCACGCATCGGCATCGACGCCACCCGCAAACACAAATACCCGGCGATCTCACTACCGCCGAAAGAACATTTGGATCTAGTCGCTAGCCGCTGGAAGGAATACGGCATCGAGGACTAAACGCTCGCTGCGCGAGCCGTTTAGTATTTCAAATCTCAAATTTCAGATTTCACAGTCAGAAATCCGCTTTTGAAATATGAGATTTGAAATCTGAAATCAGAAGATGCGAGCTTTACTAAGCTCGCATCTTCTTAGCCGCCGCCATGATCGATTCGACGATCTTCTTATAGCCGGTGCAGCGGCAGATGTTGCCATGCATGAAGTGTTTGAGCTCAGCTTCGGTGGGATTGGGGTTTTCGTCGAGTAACGCCTTGGAAGCCAGCAACATGCCCGGCGTGCAAAAGCCGCATTGGAAACCGCCATGCTCGATGAACGCTTCTTGCAGCGGATGAAGCTTGCCGTCGTCGGCTAATCCTTCAATGGTCATCACCGATCGGCCGCGCACTTCGAAGGCGAGCGTCGTGCAGGCGCTCACCGGCCGGCCGTCGACCAACAAAGTGCAGGCGCCGCATACTTGGACGTCGCAAGACCGCTTGGCGCCGGTGAGGCCCAAGCGGTCGCGCACCATATCGAGCAGCAACTCATTGGGCTCGACGTCGATTTCCTGCAATCGGCCGTTGAGAGTGAAAGAAACCGGGATGGTCTGCACATCGGCGTGTCGGGTCATCGGTTTGGACATGAAAGTTCTCCAAGAGTCTGCGAAATATTCGTTAGTTCGGCGCGAATCAGCCGACCATGCTGTTGAACGCCCGCTTCAACAACACGCCGACGATATGTTCTTTATAATCCTGGGCGCCATGCAAGTCGCTGATGGCGTCAGCGGCGCGGCCGGCGATGGCGCCCGCCTGGGGCAATAAACTCACCGCTTCAGCTGTGCTCTTGCCGTTCAGTAGCGCTTCCGCTTCGGCCACCCGCTTGGGCGCCGGTCCGGCGCAACCGACAGCGATTTTAACGTCGTTCACGGTCCCGCTGTTGAGCGTCAATGCCACCGCCACGCCGACGCTCGGCCGTTCGAGATAACCGAATTTTAGATAGGCACTGCGGCTGTTCGCCCCCGGCGTCGGCACGCGTATTTCGGTCAACAGTTCGTCGGCTTGCAGGGATGTCTCGTAGGCGTCGACGAAAAAATTCGCCGCCGCGATTTCGCGCTTGCCGGAGCTTTTCTCGGCGACCATAGTGGCGCCCAGCGCGATCAGCAGAGTGCCGGGATCGGCGTGGGGCTCGGCGAAGCAAAGATTGCCGCCGATGGAACCGGCCTGGCGCACCCGCACGTTGGCGACGTTTTGCTCGAGCTTGACCAGCGTCGGCAGCTTCTCTTGCAGCAAAGCGGAGGTTTCCAATTGATGGTGCGTGCATAGCGCGCCGATCTTGATCGCGCCATTGTCGGCCGCCAGCGCGCTCAAGCCAGTGAGCTTCTTGACGTTGATCAAGCGCTCGTACTGCACCAACCCTTCCTTCATCGCCAACAACAACTCGGTGCCGCCGGCATAAATCTTCGCGCTATCGCCAAAGCGGCCGAGCAGTTCGGAGACTTCCGCGGCGCTTTCCGGTTCTTCTAAGCGAAACCTTTTGAGCATGTCACTTGTCTCCCTCTAGGGTGGTTTTCACCGCCAGGGCGAATTCATCGAGCACCTGATCGGCCTTGCGTTTGATGATGCCGTGGCCGAGCGCGGCCAGCTTGCCCAAGATATCCACCCCGGCGATGAAGTTGACGATGGTCTTGTCGCCTTGCTCGGTCAAATTAACGTCCAGGTCGATTTTCATGCGGCTGCCGATCTTGTTGTCGGCGCCGGTGGCCTGGGCTTTGATATGGGTGAGTTCCTGGCGTTCCAAGACCTCGATGGTGGTCGGGAACTCGACTTTGAACGGGCCAACCCTCTCCACCATGATCGCCGAGTAGCGTTTACCCTCTTCGACGGTTTTGGCGTCCTTGCATCCCGGCACGCAAGCTATGAAGCGGTCGATGTCCCAGATAAACTTCCAGACCTTTTCCCGCGGCGCGAGGATTTCTATTTGTTTTTCAAACTGCAAAGAGGTTCCTCCGATTGATTATCTAATTTTGCTATCAAATGGCGCCCAATCGCGCAAGCCAAGCGCGCTGATTTTGCGTTAATTGTCGGCTGATGAGGCTGGCAGGGTCGCGCCGTGAATATCAACTGGCGCCGCTGACGTCGATGACGTCCTTGAATTCCTTGCTCAGATAGTTCTTCAACTTCTTTTTGACCCGCTCCTCGATCTGGCGCACGCGTTCGCGGCTGATGCCGTATTTCTCGCCGATCTCGCGCAGCGTCAGCGGCTCTTCATTGAGCAAACGCTCGCGGTAAATCACCAGCTCTTTATCCTTCAGTCCCTTGGCGAACTGCTCCATCTTCTCGCGCAGCAGCTGCTGGTACTGGCTCTCGGCGTATTCCTCTTCGGGATTCTGCTTGTTATCGGGCAGGAAATGCAGCAGCGTCGCCTCGCCGTCGTCGCCGATCGGCATGTCCACCGAGAGATCGCGGCTGGCCAGACGCTGCTCCATCTCGATGACTTCGTCTTCCTTGACGTTCAAGCGCTCGGCGATCAGCTTGGGCCCCACCGTCAAACCCTCGGCCTCGATGCGCTCCTTTTCCTTTTGCAGATTGAAAAACAGCTTGCGCTGGGCCTGGGTGGTGCCGATCTTGACCATGCGCCAATCGTTCATGATGTAGCGGATCATGTAGGCGCGAATCCACCACACCGCGTAGGAGGGAAAGCGCACGCCGCGGTAGGGATCGAAGTTCTTGACCGCTTCCATCAGCCCCATGTTGCCTTCCTGGACCAGATCGAGCAGGGTCTTGAAGGACTTTTGATATTCCCGGGCGATCATCACCACCAGCCGCAGATTGGCGGTGACCAGCTTGTAGGCGGCTTCGATATTGCCAAACTCTTTGTACTCGACGGCGAGCTTGTGCTCCTCCTCGCGGCTGAGCACGGCGAAACGGCGAATCTCACCGAGATAGCGCTGCAGCGGATCGAACGGCACCAGCGCTTTCTGGCTGCCGTCCGGCTCCTCCTCATCGACGACTTTGGCGAGGTCAATTTCGGCGAAGGGAATTTCAGTTAGCGCGATTTTGTCTTCTTCTTCGGCCATGAGCGGCGTCACACCCTCACCACCAAAGAGCCCGGTCAAGTGGCGTGGGCGAAGGTCTCAATTTGATTTGTGCTAGTGGCACTCAAGGCTTGAATCGACGGGCGTGGGATGTTCAAGACTTTAGGAATTGGGCTCGATTTTGCGGATTTTGCCGGCGGCGATTTCGCGCAGGGCAACCACCACTTCGCGATTATCGGAATCGATCAGTGGCTTGGCTCCTTTGAATAGATGGCGCGCCCGCTTGGAAGCCAACACCACCAATTCGAAACGATTGGTAACCTTCTCTAAACAGTCTTCTACGGTAATGCGTGACATGGCAATCTCCTCGTCAAACGTGAGCAGATTGAACCAGATTTTCGCGCTAATATCAATGAACTAGCGCCGTTGGCGGCGGAGCGAGATCCGCCAATGGAAGCATCGGATCGGAGGCGAAGGTTGGAATGAACTGGCAGCCGAAAATTAGCTCAGTGCTCGGTCTGGGCGTAGCACTTGCTCTTGGCGAAGGCCATGTCGAGGGCCATGCCGGTGACCACCGCCTGCCAGGCTTCGTCTTCGGACAGGCCGCGCCCTTTGATCGAGCGCCAGAGAAAAATGATCTCTTCTTCAGTGACGGTTTCAAACAGATCGGGGTCGTGCTCGCGGTTCAGCAGGGACATCTCATTGGTACGCAACATGTCAGTTGTAAAGCCACCTTTGGGAATTGATGGCTATTGATTGAGCAATTCGCAGGCCAATCAACTAACTAGTGCCTGACAGAAAACCCCGTTTTTTTAGAACCCGGCCTGCTAATTTTTGAGCGCAACACGCGGGTTTCGTGTTTTCATGTGCGAACGGCAAAGTTTTGGAGTTATTGCGAATCCCCACACGCGTTGCGTCAACTTCTGGAC
>CAMDBU010000035.1 GCA_945889495.1 Syntrophobacter sp. SbD2
GCACACACTTGGCCTATACCGAACGCCAGCTAAGAAGCAGGGGTTCCGCTACGGTCCGATTTCTACCTTGGAGGCTGCTACCAACAAACCGACCTGACATTTTCGCCTTGCCGTTAACATGACAGATTGACGTTGCTACGACAGGGTAAATTCATTCAAAGGAGCAACCCATGAACCTGATCCACACCATCTACCAACCGCCCGGCGCCGGCCCCCATCCGACGATTCTCACCCTGCACGGCCGCGGCGCCAACGCTTTCGATCTATTGGGTCTGGCGCCTCACCTTTGCGACGGGCAGTTTCTCATCATCTGTCCGCAGGCGCCGCTAGAAGTGCCCATCGGCCCAGACCAAATGGGTTACGCCTGGTACAACGCCAGCCGTGGCGGCACGCCGGACACCGACGGCATGTTGGAATCGCTCGCAGCGTTAAAAATATTTCTCGACGATTGCCTCAAACAATATCCCATCGACCCCAAACGACTCGCCGTCCTCGGCTTCAGCCAAGGCGGCGTGATGGCGTACAGCTTGGCGTTAACTAATCCGCAACGCTTCGCCGGCCTAGCCGCGCTGAGCACTTGGCTGCCCCGCGAATTAACCCCAAGACTGGCCATTAGCGCCGCCATCCAAGCGCTGCCGACATTGATTCAACATGGCACCAACGACCCGCAGATCGAAGTCGACCGCGCGCGCGATTCGGTGACGCGGCTGCGCGAACTAAACGTGCCGCTGATTTTTAAGGAATACCCAATGGGCCACGAGATCAGGCCCCAAGGACTTTTTGATTTGTCTGCTTGGCTGGAGGAAAAAGTAAGGGCGGCCGGCCGGTCGCCCTTACAAGAATAGCTGCTGCGGAATATCGACCCTAAGCTTTCAGATAGCTCATATCCTGCGCCATCGCTTCGAGACGGGCGACCCGCTCTTCCATCGCCGGGTGGGTGCTGAACAGCGACGCGAATCTGCCGCCGCTGAGCGGGCTCATGATGAACATATGCGCGGTGGCGTTTTGCGTCGCGGGGCTCACTTGTAGCGGAATGTTTTGCGCGCCCATGTGCAATTTTTTTAGCGCGCTGGCCAAAGCCAGCGGATCGCCGGAAATCTTCGCGCCGCCGGCATCGGCCAGATACTCGCGCGAGCGCGACACCGCCATCTGAATCAACATCGCCGCCATCGGCGCGACGATCATCATGAATATCAGCCCAAAGATGCCGCCGCCGCCGTTGCCTTCCTCATCGTCGCTGCGGCGCCCGCCGCCGAAGATCATCGACCACTGCGCCATCTGCGCCATATAACTGATCGCGCCGGCGAGGGTGGCGGCGATACTGCTGATCAGAATGTCACGATGCTGCACATGGGCGAGTTCATGGCCGAGCACGCCGGCCAGCTCGCGCTTGTTGAGAATGCGCCGAATACCCTGGGTGACCGCCACCGCGGCATGTTCGGGATTGCGCCCGGTGGCAAAAGCATTGGGGTTTTCTTCGGGAATGACGTAGACTTTCGGCATCGGCAATCCCGCCTTGCCGGCCAACTCTTGGACCAAACTGTATAGCTCAGGATCGTCGTTGGCACTGATCTGTTGGCCGCCGTACATTTTGAGCACGATCTTGTCGCTGAACCAGTAACTGAAGAAGTTCATGGCACCGGCCAAGATCAACGCCATCACCGCGCCATTGGGACCGCCGACCATCTGGCCGATCCAGACCACCAAGGCGGTCAACATCGCGAGGAGAATAGTGGTACGAAAACCGTTCATAGCCTGCACTCCTTTTCTGCCAGTTATCCTACGAAACGCCTAGGTTAAGTCAAGGTACAATTTTACCATGCGGCAAATCTGCGCATGGCCACGGCAATTGGCAAGTCCCTATTTCAAATTGCCACTGATTGGCCCTAAGATCGCCCAGCTGTTCATTGGAGGTTTCAATCATGCGAGTCGGAGTAGTGTTCCCGCAAACCGAAATCGGCGCAGATCCGTACTATATAAAAGACTTCGCCCAAGCCGCCGAAGAGCTGGGCTTTGCTCATATCTTGGCCTACGACCATGTGGTCGGCGCCAACCCGGCAAGCCGGCCCAATTGGCAAGCGCCCTACAGCCACTTAGACATGTTTCACGAGCCGTTGGTTCTGTTCGGCTACTTGGCCGGCGTGACCGAGCGAATCGAATTGTGCACCGGCATCGTCATATTACCGCAGCGCCAAACCGTGCTGGTGGCCAAACAAGCGGCTTCGCTGGATGTCTTGAGCGGCGGCCGTTTACGTTTTGGCATCGGCATCGGCTGGAACGCCGTGGAATACGAAGCCCTGGGCGAAGAATTTAACAATCGCGGCCGGCGCAGCGAGGAGCAAATCGAACTCCTGCGCCAAATGTGGACGAAGCCGACGGTGACGTTCCAAGGCCGCTGGCATAAAGTAACCGACGCAGGAATCAATCCGCTGCCAGTGCAGCGGCCGATCCCAATCTGGTTCGGCGGCAGCGACGAGCGCGCGCTGCGCAGGCTAGCGCGCCTGGGCGACGGCTGGTTCCCGCTCCTCGGACCCGACGACAAGTGCCGGGCGATGATTGATAAAGTTAGAAGTTTGGCGCAAGAAGCCGGTCGCGACCCGCAAGCGATAGGCATCGAAGGCCGCGTTCCCTACGGCCAAGGCTCGCCAGAGGAATGGCGCGCGACCATGGCGGCCTGGCAAAATCTCGGTGCCAGCCATGTGAGCTTCAATTCAATGAAGGCCGGCCTGAAGTCGCCGTCGGCGCATATCGAAGCGCTGCGCCAGTTCGCTAAATTGTGTTGAGAGGGAATTAGGGATCAGAATAAGATTAACCACGAAAAACACGAAGGGCACGAAGGGTTCGGATTGCCAGTTCGCCATTTCGTGTTTTTCGTGGTTAAAATCTTACAATCCCAGCAGCTCCAAGATCTTTAGTTGATCGAAGCCGACCACCGATTGGCCGTCGATGATCGTCACCGGCGTGCTTTGAAAGCCTTGGTCGATCAGTTCCTTCATCGCCGCCTTATCGGCGCGAACATTTTTCTCGACAAATTGAACGCCCTTTTGAGATAGAAACTCTACCTCTTTGTGACAGGGGCCTCAGCCAGGCTGGGTGTAGACGACTACGGTAGTTGCCATGTTCTCATTCCTCCATGCAATGAATTACCGCCCTTATAACACTTCGGATTTGCCGCCGCAAAACTGCGCCGGGGTAGTTTCAATGGATTCCATCGCCAGCCAAACATGGTAACTTGAGCGAGCTTATGAGCAGCCGATTATTTATAAGTCGCCGCGCGATCAGTGCCACCGTCGCGATCATCCTGGCCGCGCTGTTGGGTCTCGCCACTCGGCCCTGGGAACTGGCGGGCCAGGAAACCACGCCGGCCGACGAGCTGTCGAGCCATGCCAAGTTTTTAGCGTCACCGGCCCTCGAAGGGCGCGGCACGGGCAGCGCCGGCATCAAGCTGGCGCGCGATTACATCGCCGCCGAGTTCGCCAAATACGGCCTGCGCCCCGGCGGCGACAACGGCGGCTATCTCCAGCGCTTCGAGGTCGCGGTCGGCGTCAAAGTAAAAACACCGACCAACTTGGCGCTGGGCGAAGAGCCGCCGCTGAATTTGAACGACAGCTGGGTGCCGCTAGGCATGGCCGCCTCCGGCCAAGCCGAAGGCGAAGTGGTCTTTGCCGGCTACGGTATCAGCGCCAAAGAATATGGCTACGACGACTACGACGGCGTCGACGTCAAGGGCAAGATCGTCGTCGTATTGCGCTACGAGCCACCGCCCAAGAACGATCGAAGCCCGTTTAGAAAATCCCCCGACTACTCGAGCCACGCCGCGCTGCGCACCAAGGCCAACAACGCCCGCGATCATGGCGCCGTCGCCATGATCCTGGTGGACTTGGACGGTCGCGGCGATGGCCAGAGCGAACTTTTGTCATTGCGTAGCAGCCTGTGGCGCAGCGGCAATAGTTTACTCGCCGGGCAAATCACCCGACAATTGGCTGAGAGTTGGTTCGCCAACCATGGCGTGGCGCTCAAAGAGCTCAAAGCGCGCATCGACCGCGACGAGCAACCGGCGTCGCGGCCGTTGGCTGGCGCCAAAATCTCCTTGCAGGTGACTCTGGAAGAGGAACGGGCGCCGGCGGACAATGTCGTCGGGATTCTTCCCGGCAAAGCACCTCAGGAGCAGCAGGAATATCTGGTCATTGGCGCCCACTACGATCATCTTGGACTTGGCCACTTCGGTGCGCGCGATCAAAGCACTGCCGGCATGATCCACTATGGCGCTGACGACAACGCTTCGGGCACCGCGGTGCTGCTTCAGGTGGCGCGCCGTTTGAGCCAGATCGAGCCCAAACCGGCGCGCGGAATTATTTTCGTCGCCTTCTCCGCCGAAGAGTTGGGACTCCATGGCTCGCGCCATTTCGTCAGCCAATGGCCGCGGTTGAGCACGATTAAAGCGATGATCAACCTAGACATGGTCGGCCGCTTGCGTGACGACCGGATCACAGTCTTCGGCACCCGCTCAGCGCCGCCATTTGAAGCCATCGTTGCCAGCGCCGCCCGCCAGCTAGAGTTGAAAGTTAACCCGGCCGACGGCGTCGGCCCGAGCGACCATCTATCGTTTTACAACAAGCAAATTCCCGTGCTGCATTTTTTCACCGGCAGCCATGGCGACTACCACCGTCCCGGCGACACCTGGGACAAACTCAACATTGAAGGCATGGGGCGCATCGCCGACTTGGTCATCGCCTCAGCAGTGGCCATCGCCGCGCTGCCAGAACCGCCTGGCTTCACGAGCTTACCATCGCGCCCGACTTCGGCGGATAGCGCTGAGCGCAGGGTTGGCGGCGTCTATCTCGGGGTTATTCCCGAGTACAGCCGCAATGTTGACGGCGTACTATTGGCCGGCGTGGCGCCGGGTAGCCCGGCTGCGGCGGCGGGGCTGCGCGAGGGCGATGTGATCGTTCAACTGGCGCAACGCAAAATCAGCAACATCGAGGATCTTACAGACGCGCTGGCGAGCCACAAACCGGCCGATCAAGTAACCATCACGGTGCAGCGTGGCGCGACCAACGCGGCGCTGCCGACCACTCTGGGCGCGCGCCGTTAGCGCTAAGCTCACGAAAAACCGCCACCGACCCAGGAATAAGTGCGTTTTTTCACGAGAAAATGAAAAAAACGCTCCACTTATTACAACGTTGTGCTAAGATATCTGTTGTTGTGAAAGGCAAGGAGGTTAGCCGTCAATGATCAAGCTTTATACGTTTCCGCCATCGACCAACTCGCGCAAGGTGCGCATCGCACTCTTGGAGAAGGGACTTGAGTTTGAGCGGATCAACGTCGACCTCACCAAAAGGGAACAAAAGAACCCTGATTACCTCAAAATTCATCCATTCGGTCAAATCCCCGCACTAGACGACGAAGGCTTCGTGGTTTACGACTCAACGGTGATTAACGAATATCTTGAAGATGAATATCCTTATCCCGCGCTCATGCCGAAGGATTCCGAAGGCCGTGCCCGGGCGCGCATGATGGAAGATTTTCGCGATTCCTATTTCAATGGCTATTTCGTCCATATCATCCAGGAGAACCGCAAACCCGAAGGCGAGCGCGACAGCCAACGCATCGACAACGCCAAGGTCGAGATCACTAAAGCCTTCGACCGCATCGAAGCTGAACTCAAAGGCAAAGAATACTTAGTTGGCGCGTTCAGCTTGGCCGATGTCGCTTTCATGGCCAACATCGAGCTGCTCGACCGCTTCAGCATCCCGGTGGATCCGGTCAAATATAAAAACGCCGTTGCCTGGATCGCCCGCTTGAAGGCCCGTCCGAGCTTCGCCGCCTCGGCCCAGTAGCCGAGCGCCGTGAATTAACCATGACGGATTGAAGATGGCCGCTTTCCATCTTCGACCTAGCAATCCTCCCATTTCCTAGACTAACCATGGCGGATCTGATCTTCGCCTGGCTGGTTCACCTCTACACCGCCCTGGGCGCGGTTGTCGGTCTCTACGCAATCCTGGCCATCGACGAAGGCAATTTTCGCTTAGCGTTTTTCCTGATGGCCACCACAGTCGTCATCGACGCCAGCGATGGCGCTTTGGCGCGCGCGGCGCGAGTGAAGGAGCTGCTCCCCTGGTTCGACGGCGCGCTGCTCGACAACCTCGTCGACTATCTTAATTACGTCATCGTCCCCTGCCTGCTGTTGCTGCGCGCCAACCTGCTGCCAGCCCAGGACGCGCTCGGGCTCGCCGCCCTGCCGGTACTGGCGAGCGCCTACGGCTTTTGCCAGCGCGACGCTAAGACCGCCGATCATTTCTTTTTGGGTTTTCCGTCCTATTGGAACGTCGTGGTTTTTTATTTCTATGCGCTCGGCAGCCCGCCTTGGATCAACGGCTTCACGGTTATCGTATTATCGATCTTGGTATTCGTGCCGCTGCGCTTTCTCTATCCCAGCCGCGCGCCCCGTTTTCGCATGTCGGTCAACCTCCTGGGCGCGCTCTGGGGCGCCACGGTGTTTTATCTGATCCACCGTTTGCCCGCTCCGCCCCACTGGCTTGCGCTTGCCTCAATGTTATTTCCCGCCTACTATACCGGACTATCGCTGTGGCTTGAGCTGCGCCGCGTTCTCACCCAGGGCAGCGCGGACGATTAACTCGGAGAATTGGGAGAGCCTGTGAGAAAACTAATTTTGACGCTAGCGGCCATCGTCATTATTGCCGCGCCATTCCCCGCGCGCGCCCAAAGCCAAAACGGCCGCGGCGCCAACGGCGCGCCCAAGTATGTTTTTCTATTTCTCTCCGACGGCGCCGGCGCGGCCCATTTGGAAATCGCCCGGCAGTATCGCCAACACATCCACAACGAAGGCATGGTGATCGTCGACAAGATCATGAAGGAAGGCAGCATCGGCGTCATGACCACCCATGCGGCCAATTCGCTGTCCACCGACTCAGCCGCCGCCGCCACCGCCATGGCCGCCGGCTGTAAAGCCAAGATCGGCGCTCTCGGCGTCTGCGACGATGGCACTGTGGCGGTGAGCGCTATGGAGATCGCCCGCCGGCGCGGCATGAAGTTGGGGCTGGCCACCAACTCGACGATCTACGACGCCAGTCCGGCGGCGTTTGTTTGCCATGTGCCCAACCGCAAAGATTACCCGGCGATCCTGCGCCGCTACTTGGAGATGGCGCCGGATGTTTTGTTCGGCGGCGGTCTCGACCAATTTCTCGCCAAGGGCCAGCCGGGCAGCCAGCGCACCGACGACAGCGACCCGCTGGCCGAATTCGCCAAGTTGGGTTATCAATCGGCGCGCACACTGCCCGAGCTGCAACGGGCCGGCGGCGACAAAGTATTGGGGCTGTTCGGTCTCACCGAGATGAGCTTCGAGCTCGACCGCGACAAACAGAACGAGCCGTCGGTCTACGATCTGACCCAGGCGGCGATCCGCCTGCTCCATGGACCGCGCGGCTTTTTCGCCTTTATCGAATCGGAAAACATCGACCGCGCCTCCCACGCCAACGATATCGCCTCGGTGATCCACGACTACCGCGAGTTCGACCGGGCTGTGGGACTGGCCTATGAATTTTACAAAAAGTATCCGCGGGAGACTTTGATCCTGGTCGCCTCCGACCATGAGTCCGGCGGCCTGGGCATGACGCTAGCGCTAAAAGATCTGTCGAGCAGTAAAGGCAACAACCAGGTGGCCGGCAATCACAGCGACTTTAAAAAACTCCAAGCCGTCAAGATTTCGCTGCAACAGGCGGCCAAACAGCTGGGTAGCAATCCCAAGAGCGAGGCGGTCGACAAACTCATGGCAGACCATTTCCCCGGCTTCACCCTGGCGCCGGAGTACCGCGAGAAAATCGTCAACAGCCAGTACCTGTCGCGGACGATCTTCGCCGAACCGGTGGCCAATGCGCTCGGCATGATGGTCGCCAACAACACCCAAATCTACTGGCAGAACACCGCCCACTCCAACGTGCCGGTGCTGGTCGGCGCCCTGGGCGTCGGCGCCGAACGGTTCAAGGGCTATTACGACAACGCCGACTTCGGCAAAAAATTGAAAGCGCTATTGGAAGGCAAAAAACATAATTAAGCTAGCTAGCGAGCGCCGCCGCTACCCCGCCACCGACACACCGAGCAGCCAGCCGACCAGATAAGTAATCGCCGAGGCGAATAGGCCGATGCCCAACATGCGCGCGCCGCAGAAGAGCGCGCCGCGCGATGAAAAAATCGACAACAGCGCGCCGACGCCGAATAACGCCAGACAACTCAACAGTGCGCTCGCCACGAACGCGCTAAAGCCGCGGGTGACGATGTAAGGGATCACCGGCATGATGGCGCCCAAAATAAACGCCGTGAACGAACTGCCGGCGGCGACCCAGGGTGAGCCCAACTGCGACGGATCGAGGCCCAGCTCCTCACGCGCCAGGGTATCGATGGCGGTGCGCGGGTTCTCGACGATGCGGCGCGCCATCATGCGCGCGTCGGCTTCGGGAATTCCTTTGGCTTGATAGATCAGCGCAAGCTCTTCTTCTTCCTCCTTGGGCGACATTTCCAATTCTTGCTGCTCCATGGCGATCTGTTGTTCGAACAGTTCGCGCTGGGCGCGCACCGAAACATATTCGCCGGCGGCCATGGAGAACGACCCCGCCAACAAGCCGGCGCAGCCGGCAAGTAAAATATATTCCGGCTTCGCTTCGGCGCCGGCGAAACCCATAACCAGACTGAAATTGGACACCAGCCCGTCATTGATACCGAACACCGCGGCGCGCAAACTGCCGCCGCGCGAGGCGCTATGCCAAGCCTCGCGGCCGGCGATATCGCCATGGGCCGCCGCCCCCTCGCCCATCTCGCGCAGCACCCGGCTATGGGCGCGTTCTTCGGCCGGCAACCCTTCAGCCTCGCTTTGAGTCAAGTAACCGGGCTCATCCCGCGCTTCGAGGGCGCTAACGATGGGCACCACCCGATCAGTGCCGAAGCGCCGCGCCAGCCAACCGAGCGTACGCACGCGCAAACTGCGCCGGTAAGTCGGCAACACGCCGCCACCGGTTTGGATTAAACGCACCCAGCGCTGCGCATGAAGTTCCTCGGTGCGAACAATCTTACGAAAAATATCGGCGCGCTTCTGATCCTTCTCCGCCGCCGCCAACGCGCGATAAAGCTCGATACCATCCATCTCGATCAAATAATTCTGACCGTAGCGAACAACGTCGGCGGAAGTAGGAGTAGAGTTGGGTTCAGCCATGAAATTAGAATAGTGGAGAAACATCCAAAGTGTGCGCAGCAAATCCGATAATTCTCAATTATCCATTCTCCATTATCAATTATTCTTCTACCCCATCGTCCTTGCGCGCGCCAGTCTTTTCATTCTAACGTTGCGCCACCATGATCACTTTCGTCGACGTCGAAGAAGCGCGCGAGCGCATCAAGGAGCAAATCTATTTATCGCCGCTGCCCTACTCGGAAACCCTGAGCCAGATGACCGGCAACCGGGTGTTCTGCAAGCTAGAAAATCTCCAGCGCACCGGCTCGTTCAAGGAACGCGGCGCGCTCAATCGTCTGCTTACGTTAAATGCCGAAGAAGCCAAACGCGGCGTGATCGCCGCCAGCGCCGGCAATCATGGCATGGCATTGGCGTTTCACAGCCACCGACTCAATATAGCCGCGACGATCGTCATGCCGGTATTCGCGCCGCTGATCAAAATCTCGCGGGTGCGCCAGTACGGCGCGCAGAGTGTCTTGCATGGCGACGATTACGACAGCGCGCTGGCCGAAGCCCAGCGCTTGAGCCAGGAAAACGGGCTAACCTTTGTCTCGGCCTTCAACGACCCATGGATCGTCGCCGGCCAGGGCACCATCGGCCTGGAGCTCTACGAGCAAAATCCTGATCTCGACGCGGTGATCGTACCGGTGGGCGGTGGCGGGCTGATCGCCGGCATCGCCTTGGTTTTGAAAACGTTCAATCCGAAAATCAAAATCATCGGCGTCCAGGCCGAGGCTGTGCCGTCGATGAAATCGGCGCTGGCCGGCGGCGTGCCGGTGCGTTTGCCGCCGGCCAGCACCATCGCCGACGGCATCGCCGTGCGCCGGGTCGGCGAGACCCCGTTTGCACTGGTGAAAGAATTTGTCGACGAAATCGTCACCGTCAACGAAGGCGAGATCGCCAACGCCGTGCTGCTACTCCTGGAAATCGAGAAGACCGTCGCCGAAGGCGCCGCCGCCGTGCCGCTCGCCGCCTTGATGAATAAAAAAATCGCACTTAGTGGTAAAAACATCGGCCTGATCGTTTCCGGCGGCAACATCGACATGAATCTGATCGCGCGGATTATCGAGAAAGGGCTGATTCAAGACGGCCGTCAATGCCGCTTGAACGTCATCGTCACCGACCGCCCCGGCAACCTCGCCCGCCTCAGCCAACGGATCGCCGACCTGGGCGCCAATATTTTACAAATCGCCCAGAGCCGCGGCTTCGGCCGCATCGCCATCGGCGAAACCGAAGTGGAGCTGATCCTCGAAACCGCTGGCGCGGAACATATTCAGCGTCTGCGCGACGGCTTAACTCAGGACGGCCTTCGATTGGAAAGCGAAAACTGATCCGTCTGACAGGAGAAGATTTTCACCACAGAGCGCACAGAGTTCACAGAGTTGAAGAATCGGAATTGGATGATTTAATCAACTCCGAACTTTGCGCCTTTGCGTCTTTGCGAGAGAAATATCCGAATCCGAGTAGGTTCAAGCCCGACATTCACTCAACCCGCACACCTGCCATTTGACTTCGCCGCCGCCGTTACGTTAGCTTGCCAGCCAGTTTCACGGCGAGAAATATCCCCATGGCCGAACGTCTGACCACCGAGCAAATCGAACGCTACAGCCGGCAAATCATGGTGCCGGATCTGGGCGGCAAGGCGCAGATGCGCCTGCGCGACGGGCGAGTGCTGGTGATCGGCGCCGGCGGTTTGGGCTCGCCGGCGGCGCTTTACTTGGCGGCGGCCGGCATCGGCACGTTGGGCATCGTCGATGGCGACAAGGTCGAGCTGTCGAATTTGCAACGCCAGATTCTCCACGCCACCGCCGACATCGGCCGGCCCAAGGTCGAGTCGGCGGCAAGAACTTTGACGGCGCTCAATCCCGACGTCGCGGTGCAAACATTTTGCACGCGTTTCGATGAGAGCAACGGCGCGGCGATCGCCAAGGACTTCGACTTCATCGTCGACGGCAGCGATAATTTCGCCACCAAATTTCTCGTCAACGACTTGGCGGTGAAACTGGGCATCGCTTTTTGCCACGCCGGCATCGTCCGCTTGCAGGGCCAAGTGATGACCGTGGTACCGGGGAAAAGCGCCTGCTACCGCTGTCTGTTCAAAACCCCGCCGCCGCCGGAAGAAATTTTAAACTGCCAAGCCTCGGGCATCCTCGGCGCGGTGGCCGGCACCATCGGCACGATCCAGGCCACCGAAGCGGTGAAATATTTGGCCGGCTTCGAGGACGGCCTACTGACCGACCGGTTACTGGTCTACGACGCCAAGAACCTGCGCTTCCGCGAAATTGAAGTCAGGCGCGATCCGCACTGCGTCGCCTGCGGCACGGCCATATAAGCGCCAAATTCACCTTGCAAGGCGCTTAGTGAAGGATTATTCTTCGTTACTCAGTCAAATTATGCGCTATTTTCAGGAGGTTCGTTATGTCCGTGCGAGTTCGTGTCCCCACCCCGCTCCGTAAGTACACGCAAGGGGCCGACGAAGTGAATGGCGACGGCGCCAACGTCAAGTCGTTAGTCGACGATCTGGATAAAAATTATCCCGGCATCAAAGAGCGCATCTGCGACGAAAGCGGCAAAGTGCGCCGCTTCGTCAATGTTTACGTCAACGGCGACGACATTCGTTTTTTGCAAAATCTCGACACCGCTCTGAAAGAAGGCGACAACATTTCCATCGTGCCGGCCATCGCCGGCGGCTTCTAGCCGTTCGAGTAATCATCATGGCCCAGACCTCCGCCAACTTGCGATTGGTTCCGGCGAACCCGGAAACGCCGGGCAAGGTCGAGTCGGTTCTCGACCTGATCGGCAACACGCCGCTGCTAGAAATCCAGCGCATCGGCGCCGGCCTACCCAAGGACGTCAGAGTGTTCGCCAAGCTCGAAGGTTTCAATCCCGGCGGGTCGGTGAAAGACCGGCCGGCCTGGCGCATGATTCAGGATGGTTTGCGCAGTCAAAAGTTGCAGCCCGGGAAGACCATTCTGGATTCAACCTCGGGCAACACGGGCATCGCTCTAGCGATGATCGGCGCGGTGCTGGGCTACCCGGTGGAACTGGCGATCCCGGCCAACGTCAGCGTCGAGCGCAAACAGATCATCAACGCCTTCGGTGCCAAGATGATCTTTAGCGATCCTATGGAAGGCTCCGACGGCGCCATCCGCCTATGCCGCAAACTACTCGAAGCCGATCCGGAAAAATATTTTAAGCCGGACCAGTATTTCAACGAGATGAATCCCCAGGCCCATTATGAAAACACCGGGCCGGAGATTTACCGCCAGACCGATCGGAAAATCACCCACTTCGTCGCCGGCATCGGCACCGGCGGCACGATCATGGGCACCGGGCGGTATTTGAAGGAAGTGAATCCCGCGATCCAGGTGATCGCGGTGGAGCCGGACGATGCTCTGCATGGCCTCGAAGGGTTGAAGCATATGGCGAGCTCCATCGTGCCGGGCATCTATCACGAAGAACGGCTCGACAGCAAAATCCCGGTGTCCACCGAGGACGCCTACGCGATGGTCTACCGCTTGAGCCAAGAGGAAGGCGTGCTGGTGGGGCAATCGTCGGGCGCCGCGCTGTTCGCCGCACTGCAAGTGGCGCGCAAGCTCCGCTCCGGCACCGTAGTCACGCTGTTTCCCGATTTTGGCGATAAATATTTGACAACTAATTTATGGGTCGGCTGGCGCGATCGCGCCGCTGTGGGCAACCTAAAATTCTCGATTTGATTATGGCAACAAAAATCAAAAACGACGGCGTGCGCGAGCGCGTTTATCTGACATTCCCCAAAGGCTTGATCAAGGAACCGGTGTTGAGCCTGTTGTCGAAACAGTTCGACGTCATCTTCAACATTCGCAGTTCCACGGTGACGGCGGAATTGGCGCTGTTAGCTTTGGACATCGACGGCAAAGAAATCGAAGTGGCCAAGGCGATCAGTTGGCTCAAAGGCAAGGGCGTCGCCGTCGAGCCCATCGAAAAAAACGTCATCGATTGACCGCTGCCCTATTGCGCGGCGGCGGAAATCGACAGCACCAACGAGCCGCCTTCATGGGCCGGTCCGCCCAAAATAAAATTCCCCTTGTTGGCGATCTTCACCGTGGTATCGATCAGCGGCTTATCGCCCTGGGTCAAACGCACTTTTAGTCCGATGCGGTTATCCTGAAAATCCTGCGGCGTGATGGTCAGCGAGCGCCCGCCGGGGATTTCAAAGGATTTGCCGTCCTGCCAAGGCACTGTCTGGGTGTCGTCCTTGAGTAGCCGGTAGGAACGGTGCTTGAGCGGTTTTAGCTGCTGCTCCATGCCCTTGAGCTTAGGGTCGAACTCATCGCCTTTGTCGCCGCCGAGAATCGTCCGGATCCTCACCTGCACCGATTGGGGATTTTTCTCCGCCGCGCTGAGCCAGCCGGCGACGGTGAGAAAAGCCAGGCTAAAAAGCAGGGCCGGACTTCGCAGCTTCTTCAACATTCTCGTTTTCACCTTCCGGATTTTGATATAGCCAAATGATCGTCGTCTTGGTCTTGTCGTCGCGCAACAGCGCGACATTGCGGCCGTGGGCGTCGATGGACTCCACCGAGGCATAGTTATCGGCCTGGCCGCCCACCGGCCACTTGGCGAAGGACAGCAAACCGAGCACAAGCATGATCGCCGCCGGCACCGCCCAGGCCAAACGCGGCGCGCTCAAGGTCGACTGGCACCACTCGATCAGCTGCTCATGCCAGGGCCGCTTGGCCTCGATGCGGCGCTCGACTTCGCGCCAGAACGGCGCGAACTTCAACTGCGGCGCTTCGGTGCTGAGAACCGTGCCGAGGGTGAGCTGAAGTTTTTCCAACCGGCCGCGCGCCGCCGCGCAGTCGGCGCAGCTCGCCACATGACTGCGCACCGCTTCACCGTCCGCGCCGCGCAACTCGCCGTCGAGCCAAGGGCCGAGAGATTCTTGAATGGTTTCACATGGGCTCATAAAAAGGCACTCAACTTATCTTGCAGTTTCTTCCTTGCGTAATGCAGCCGGCTCATCACCGTGCCTTCGGAGCAGCCAAGTATTTCACCGATATCCTTGTAGGACATCCCTTCGATGGTGCGTAATACGATGACGGCTTTGTGCTCCGGTGTCAATTCGTTGATCGCCTTGGACATGTTCTCACGCAGCTCCCGGTCCTGGACATCGGCGAAGGGATCCTTGGCAACTTCATTGCGCGCTTCGAACAGGCCATCCATCGACTCGTGAAAATCCAACGGATTGCGCTTTTGCTTGCGCTGCGCGTCAATCGAGTTGTTGACCGCGATGCGATAGATCCAAGTGTAGAATGACGAGCCTCCCTGAAAACTTTTGATCTTGCGAAAGGCGCGGAAGAACGTCTCCTGAGCGACTTCCAAGGCGTCCTCGCGGTTGCGCATCAAACCGAGGATCACCATGAAAACCTTCTGATGATAACGCGAGACCAGTTCTTGGAATGCGTCCGCATCCCCAGCCTGACTCTTCTCAACCAGTTGCCAATCGCTCAGCTCCACAACGATCCTGCCTTTTAGACGCCTCTCGGAAACGATTATTCAGCGTTTAAAACAATCCATTAACATAAATCCTTGCACTTTTCGCCAATTATCCTAGAATCTCGCCAGTTAACCTCATTTCTCTTGTTCAGGTTCTAGAGTCACCAGAGGATTTTCCATGCTAGTGCAATGTCCGAGCTGCCGCACCACCTACAAGGTCGCCGATGAAGTCGTCAAAGGCGCCGCGCCGGCATTTCGCTGCTCGCGCTGCAAGCACACTTTCGAGCTCGCAGGCGCGGAAACCGCGCCCGTGATGGGCGAAAAGCCCGCAGCCAACGACCAGGTCGCGGCTGATAAGCCGGAAGAGCGCGAGCTCAGTTTCAGTTTCGCGCCGGCCACCGCGCCGGCGCCGGAAAGCCACAGCGACGCCGCGCCGGCGGTCGACCCAATCGTCACCATGACCCAACCGCCGGACGTCGAAGCGAAGATTACCGCAACCGAACAATGGTCGGTGAATCCGCCGCCGCCGGACCAGCCAGAGGACCGGCCGTTTACCATGACGCCAACGGCGGCCAATCAAACACCGGAAAAGATCATCGACATCCCCAAGGATTTCGACGCCGGAGAACGCGACTTCCCAGCTCCTCCGGCGCGAGATCATGCCGACAATTCCACCAACATCCTGGCGATGACTTCCTACATCGATCAGCGCGCCTCGATCCGGCCCTATTTGAGTTTATTCGCGCTGCTGCTGATCGGCTTTTCCCTGCTGGCGGCGATGACCCATGCCAAACCGGCGGCGATGGAGAACCTGGTCAAGCAAATCCCCTTCATCGGCGCTACGGTGCTGAAAAACAATCACCTGAAAGACGGCATCCTGCTGCAATCCCTGCGCACCAGCTATCAGAGCATCCAGGGCAACCGCGAGGTCCTGGTGCTGAGCGGCGTGGCGATCAATCAAAATCCAGTGGTGATCCGCGAAGTCAAAGTGACCGGCAAAGTATACAATACCGACGGCAAGGAGCTCGAGCGCCAAACCATCTGGATCGGCAACACGATTTCGCCCAAGATCATCCGCGGCATGACCGCCGAGGATATTCCCCACTTGCAGGATCTAAAACCGCTCAAGACCTTCGAGCTGCCGCCGGGCGACTCGATCCCATTTACCATGGTATTTTTAAAGCCGGCCAAGCAAGCCAAGGACTTCAGTATGGAAGTGCTGCTCGCCGACGGCGAAGTTTGATAGGTTCGGAATCAGGAGGGATCGTCAGGATTTTTTTTCGGCGTAATATCGATCTCATCGGCTTGGTTGACGGTTTTGCGAAACTTGCGAATGCTCTCGCCAATACTGGCGCCCAGGTCGGGCAGGCGCTTGTTGAACAGCACCAAGACGATCACCAACACGACCAATAATTCACCCACGCCGAGACCGAACATCGGACCTCCAGAAGCTCACGGCCAACGCGCCGCCGCCCGACTGCCGCGGCGAGCCAGATTCGTTGGCTGAGCGATTCGAAGATATACCATCGTGACTCGATTGAACATCTCGCTGACTCGGTCCCTGGCGCTTTCGCTGGCGCTCCACGCGGCGATCTTTAGCTATTTTATACTAATGCAAAAGTTGGCGGCGCGGGTTCGCTCCGAGCCGCCGCCGATCGCGGTGTCCTTACTCCCGCCGCGCGAGAGAGCACCCAGCGCGCCGGCTGGACGGGCGCCCACCGAAGCGGCGAAAACCCCGGCAAACATCGCTAGGAAAGACGCCGCGAAGGCCCACCAGCAAGCCTTGCTGCCGCGCGCCGAGAAAGCTCAGGAAAGTCCCCGCCGTCCAGCGGCGGAGAAATCTTCCGCTGTCGAACGGTCGCGGGACGAAGCGGTCAACGGAATGCCGGTGCCGACCGCTCCGGTGCCGCCGCGCGATCTGCCGGTCGAGAAAAGCGTGGTCAGCGAACGGCGGCTGCCGACGGTGAAAGAACTGCTACCGCCGCTGACCTATTCCAGTGGCGACAATCGCACTCCGGTGAGCTTGAACACCCGCGATCCGGTCTACGTGAGCTATTTCAACCGGATCAAACAGGCGATTGAAATCAACTGGGAATATCCCGAACTCGCCAAGCGCTATGGTCTGCAAGGCAAGCTCTCGGTGGAGTTCACCGTCGGCGCCGACGGTCAATTGGAACAGCTGCGCATGGTGCGCTCATCGGGTTCGCAGTTACTCGATGACGAAGCGCTCCGAGCGATCAAAGCCGCCGCGCCCTTTCCGCGCATCCCGGCCTGGCTCAAGGGCAGCTCGCTGCCGATTTCCGCGTCCATGGAATATAGCGACAGCCGGCTCAATTACCGCTAAATTTAGATTCCCTCAATCGTCTGAGCCAGCTTTGGCTGGTGACGCTTCCCAGCGCAGCACCGGTTTGCGCGCGGCGCGCGCTTCGTCGAGGCGCGACACCGGCGTGGAGTGGGGCGCACTCTTGACTAGCTCGGGATCGTCTTTGGCTTCCTGGGCGATGGCCAGCATGGCGTCGCAAAAACCGTCCAAGGTCTCCGGCGTTTCGGTTTCGGTGGGCTCGATCATCAAGGCGCCCGACACCACCAGCGGGAAATAAATCGTCGGCGGATGATAGCCGTAGTCGAGTAGCCGCTTGGCGATGTCGAGAGTGCTGACGCCATTTTTATGCTGGATGCGGTCGGTAAGGATGCACTCATGCATGCAGGGCTGGTTGTAAGCCAGCTGATAGCTTTTCTCTAATTTGGTGCGAATGTAGTTGGCGTTGAGGAGCGCCATGCGGCTGGCATTTTCCAAGCCGTCGCCGCCCAGGGACAGAATGTAAGTGTAGGCGCGCAACAGCACGCCGAAGTTGCCGAGAAAAGAGCGCACCCGCCCCACCGACTTGGGACAGTTCTCGTCGAGAACGAAATTTTCGCCGGACTTGACGATGCGTGGCACCGGCAAGTAATCGCGCAACTGCGCTTTCACACCCACCGGCCCGGCTCCCGGCCCGCCGCCGCCATGGGGCGTGGAAAAGGTCTTATGCAAGTTCATATGCAAAACATCGACGCCCATATGGCCGGGTTTGGCGATGCCCATGAGCGCGTTTAAATTCGCGCCGTCCAAATAAACCATGCCGCCCTTAGCGTGGACGACTTGGGCGATCGCTTCGATGTTAGTCTCGAACAAGCCCAGGGTGTTGGGATTGGTGATCATGATCGCCGCGACATCGGCGTCCATGACTTTCTCCACCGCGGCGGCGTCGATGACACCTTTGTCGTTGGACGAGATTTGAATCACGTCGTAGCCGCACAACGTCGAGCTCGCCGGGTTGGTGCCATGGGCGGTGTCGGGGACGATGATATTTTTCCGCGGGTCGCCGCGCTCGGCCAAGTAGGCGCGAATCAGCATCAAGCCGGTGAGCTCGCCCTGGGCGCCCGCCGAGGGCTGCAAACTGACATGCTCCATGCCGCTGATTTCAGCGAGCATCTGTTCCAGCTCAAAGAGCAGCGCCAGCGCGCCTTGCAAATATTCCGGCGCGGCCATGGGGTGAAGCTGGGCGAAGCCGGGAAAGCGCGCCACCGCTTCGTTGATCTTGGGATTGTACTTCATGGTGCAAGAGCCCAAGGGATAGAACTGGCTCTCGATGGAAAAATTGCGCTGCGACAGGCCGGTGAAATGGCGCAGCACTTCGAGCTCGCCCAATTCGGGAAAGTCCGAGATGCCATCTTGGCGCAACAAGTGGGCCGGAATCGAATCCTCGACCTTACCGCCCTCCGCCGGCCAATCCACCGCACTGCGCCCCGCTGAGCCGCTCTCGAATAAGAGCTTGGGCGGCGCCACCATGGAACGCTTCTTATCTTGCGACAGTTCGGACAAGACGATCGATCTCCTCTGGTGGATTCATTTCGGTGACGCAAGTAAGAAAACTATCCGGCAGCTCGGGATACCACTGCGCCAGCGCGATGCCCGGCAGAATTTTTTCCGTGGCGCACTTGGCGAACAGCTCCGGCACATTTGTCGAACGCAAAACAAACTCATTGAAGAATGGCCCGGTGAACAACGGCGAACAGTTTGCCTGCGATATCAACTTTGCTCGAGCATCATGGGCGCGGGCGACATTGATCTCGGCGATGCGGCGCAGCCCCGATTTGCCGAGGAGCGCCATGTAGACGGTGGCAGCCAAAGCGCACAAAGTCTGGCTGGTACAAATATTCGATGTCGCCTTCTCGCGCCGGATATGCTGCTCGCGGGTGGCCAGGGTCAGAACGAAGCCGCGCCGCCCTTCGCCATCGACGGTCTCACCGACTAACCGGCCGGGAATATTTCTGACAAACTTTTTCTGGCAGGCAAAAAATCCAAAGGCTGGGCCGCCGAGGCTCATCGGCACGCCCAAGCTTTGCCCCTCGCCGACGGCGATGTCGGCGCCGAACTCTCCCGGCGGCTTAAGTAAGGCCAACGCCAAAGGCTCGCTGGTGACGCTGATCAATTGCGCGCCAACGCCGTCGCAGGCAGCGCGCATGGGCGCAAGGTCTTCGATTACGCCAAAAAAATTCGGGTAGCCCACCACCACGCACATGGTTTGGTCGTTGAGCTGGCGTTTGAGCTGTTCGACATCGGTGGCGCCGCTGGCCAGATCGAAGGGGATTTCTTCGAGTTGAACGTCCTCAAGATTTTTCAGATAGGTCGCAACCACCGCACGGTATTGCGGATGCAGCGCCCGCGAGATCAGTACCCGGCGCTTTTTCACCGGTTGAATGCGCCGCGCCATCAGCACAGCTTCGGCCACCGCCGAGGCGCCGTCATAGACCGCGGCGTTGGAAACTTCCATGCCGGTGAGTTGACAAATCAGCGTCTGGTATTCGAACAGCGCCTGGAGCGTGCCCTGGCTCACCTCCGGTTGGTAGGGCGTGTAGGAGGTCGAAAACTCGGCCCGCGAAATGGTCGCGTCCACCGCGCTGGGAATGAAGTGATGATAAATACCGCCGCCGAGAAAGAAACTCCAGTCGGCCGCCGAAACGTTGCGCGCGCCGAGCGCGCTCAAGCGCCGGCGCACTTCCAGTTCGGTCAACCCGGCGGGCAGTGCTATGGCGGCGCGCTCGCGCAACGACTGCGGCACATGACGATAGAGATCGTCGAGGGACGCACAGCCGATGGCGCGTAGCATGCGCTCCTGATCGGCAACGGTGTGGGGAGTATAACGCATTAGGCGGCGCTATTTGTCGTCGTCATCCTTTTCGTCTTCTTCTTCCTCGTCGTCGTCCTCATCTTCGTCTTCGTCTTCTTCGTCGTCATCTTCCTTTTGCTGGGCGACATACTCGGCGTACTCGTCGGCGTCCATTAAATCTTTTAGATCGTCGATATCGGAAAGCTCGACACGCACCATCCAGCCGTCGCCGTAAGGATCGTCGTTGATGGTCTCGGGGTTGTCGGGGAGAATTTCGTTGGTCTCCAGCACCTCGCCGCTCACCGGCGCGTAAATATCCGACACCGCCTTGACCGACTCCACCGCGCCAAAGGGATCGTCCTTGACGATCTTCTCGCCGACTTCGGGGAGCTCGACGAAAACGATATCACCCAACTCTTCCTGGGCAAACTCGGTGATGCCGATGGTCGCGCTGGTGCCTTCGACCAGCACCCATTCATGTTCTTTGGAATATTTAAGTCCTTCGGGAAACTCCATCGCTGACCTCCTTCGTGATCCTGAAGCTGCGCCGCTAACGGCGATAAAATGGCAATGAAACGATTTTGACCGGAATCATCCGGCCGCGAATCTCGACGTCCAGGCGGTTGTCCAGCGCCGCCGCGCCGCTCTCGACATAGGCGAGCGCGATCGATTTGTCCAAGGACGGCGATTTGGTGCCGCTGGTAACCGCGCCGACTTTGACTCCGTCTTTGAAGACGCCGTACTCCGCGCGTGGAATCCCCGGCGCCAAGGCTTCGAGTCCAACCAACTTGCGCGCCACGCCCCGCTGTTTTTGCCGCAGCAGAATGTCGCGGCCGAAAAACTCCGGCTTGGCTAACTTAACCACCCAATCCAAACCCGCTTCCAAGGGCGTCGTCATGTCATCCAACTCATGGCCGTAGAGCGGATAAGCTTTTTCCAGCCGCAAGGTATCCCGGGCGCCCAGTCCGACGGCCACTAAGCCGTGCGGTTCTCCAGCTTGCATCAAGCCATTCCACAAACCTTCGGCGGCATCGCCATGACAATAAAGTTCAAACCCCGCCTCGCCGGTGTAGCCGGTGCGCGCCACCATGCAGCGGATCGCCGCCACGTCGGCAAAGGCGAAGTGAAACGACTTCAACGCCGCCAACGGCTGCGCGGTCAGCAGTTGTAAGATCGCCTCGGCCGCCGGCCCCTGAAGCGCCAGCTGGGCGTACATGGCGCTCTGATTTTCCACTTCGACATCGGCCGTAGCATGGCTGGCGAGCCAGGCAAAGTCTTTGTCGATGTTCGAGGCGTTGACGCAGATGAAATAGGCCTCGGGCTTGACCCGATAAATTATCACATCGTCGATCACGCCGCCCTGCGGGTTGAGCAGGAAATTGTACTGCGCTTGAAAGATTTGCAAGCGCGCCACGTCGTTGGCGGTGAGCCGCTGGCAAAACTCCAAGGCGCCGGCGCCGCGCACTTCGATCTCGCCCATATGGCTGACATCGAACAGCCCGGCTTTACCACGCACCGCCAGATGCTCCTTGATGACGCCGCGGTACTGCACCGGCATTTCCCAGCCGGCGAACTCGACCATCTTAGCGCCGGCGCGCCGATGGGCGTCATAGAGCGGCGTGCGTTTCAGCGCCATCGCCACCGCCCCTGGATACAAGAAGCACTGGTTCGGTTGTTATGTCTCAAGCAGAAATTTCTCCGCGATCCTCGCCAACAAACCAACCCGAGGGCGGGTTTAAAACCCGCCCCTACTGCGGATTCTTTTTTTGTGTTCTTTGCGTTCTTTGCGGCCAATCCCCCCTCCTTCATCCTCCCCCGCAAGCGGGGGAGGAAAGAGGTGGGGGCTCTGTGCTCTCTGTGCCCTCCGTGGTGAGTCATCCGAATCTCACGGCACACTTAATCACGCGCGACCGAACTAACGCTCCCGTTGCAACGAATCCTTCGCCGCCTTCAAGGTATTGAACAACAACATGCAAATCGTCATCGGGCCGACGCCGCCGGGCACCGGGGTGATCGCCGAGGCGCGCTCCTTGGCGGTCTCGAACTCGACATCGCCGCACAGTTTGCCGTTGGCTTGCCGGTTGATGCCGACATCGATCACCACCGCGCCGGGCTTGATCCAATCGCCGCGCACGATGCCGGCCTTGCCGATGGCGACCACGACGATGTCGCCGCGCGCCACTTCATCGCGCAGGCTGGCCGTCCGTGAATGGCAAATCGTCACCGTGGCATGTTTCTCGAGTAACATCAGTGCCACCGGTTTACCGACGATGTTGCTGCGGCCGACGATGACGGCGTTTTTCCCCTTGGGATCGCAGTCCACCGACTCCAATAACTTCATCACGCCGAGTGGCGTGCACGGCCGGTAGCCGTCGGCGCCGACGACTAAATTGCCCTGATTGACCGGATGGAAACCGTCGACGTCCTTGAACGGCGACACCGCGTTGAGAATTTTTTCCGGGCGAATATGCGGTGGCAGCGGCAATTGCACCAGGATGCCGTGGACATGCTTGTCCTTGTTGAGCTGGTGCACCAGCGCCAGCAGATCTTTTTCTGACACCGTCGCCGGCAGGAAATGCTCGAAGGACTTGATGCCGACTTCCTTGCAGGCTTTTTCCTTGTTGCGCACGTAAATATGCGACGCCGGATCGTCGCCCACCAGCACCACCGCCAATCCCGGCGCCATGCTCCAGCGCCGCTCCAAGCCTTCAACTTCTTCCTTGATTTGTTGCTGAACTACTTTGGCGACGGCCTTGCCGTCGATGATAGTCGCCATGATTTAACCCCGCGATTGCTGCGGAAACTATATCGAAACCAAACGCTCGGTAAAAGTTTAATCTAATATCCTCCGCCGCTTGCGGCGGGCACCCTATTCCTGGGGAATCCAAAGGGGGTTGAACATCCCCTTTGGTCGCGAGCGGGGTTCATATCCCGGTCGCGAAATGCTCAATCGATTTGATCTTTTGGATGACATGGAGAATTGGAAAGGTCAACAGCAAGCGCGCCGTTTTCATCGGGAATACTGAAACGAAGTTATGGCATTGCTGGGCACGGGCGCCGATTGACCTGAGCCCGCTTTACGCATTACATAGACCGAGAGGAAATAATTCATGAGCGAACCGCGTACCGTCGAAGAAGTCAAAAACGATATCCGCGAGCGGATCGGCACCCGCGCGCCGTTCCTCCACGCCGACAAAGCCGAGTCGGAGCAAGCGCTGGCGCGTATGCCCGACTTCCAAGGCGAGACCTGGGCGGCAGCCTGGAACGAGCTCGGCGCCAAGTGGGAAGACAAAGCCCTGGCCGCCGAGAAGGCCGGCGACGCTGGCGAAGCTAAGTCAGCCTTCTTAAAATCCTACGGTTACTACGGCATCGCCCGCCATCCCTTTCCGAGCTCGCCGGGCAAGCACCATGGCTATTTGAAAACCCGCGAAATGTTTTTAGCCGCGTCGAAGTATTTCGACATCGCGGTGGAAAAAGTTTCCATCCCATTCCAACCGAAACCGATCGTCGGCCACCTGCGCCTGCCGAAAAAGCTGCCGGCGCCGATGATCATGCACTGGGGCGGCATCGACAACTGGAAGGAAGAGCGCCACAGCTTCGGCGAGAACTTCGTCAAGCAAGGCTGGGGCTGCTTGATCATCGACAGCCCCGGCACCGGCGAATGTCCCATGCTGGCCGGCCCCGACGCTCATCAAGTTCATTTAGCCGTGTTGGAATATCTGCTCAAGCGGCCCGAGGTCGACTCCAACAAGGTCGCCGCGGTCGGCGCCAGCTTCGGCGGCCACTGGTCGACCAAGCTTGCCCACTTGGCGCCGGACAAACTGCGCGCCGCGGTCAACTGGGGCGGCGGCATCCATCATTTCTTTCAGCCCCAGTGGCAGGAGCGCTCGCGTCACGCCGATTCGTATCTGTTCGACTTGATCGAAGCGCGGGCCAATTTATTCGGCAAAAAAACCTTCGACGAACTCTGCGCCGTCATGCCGGCGCTGTCGCTCAAAGATCCCGGCCTATTGGACCAGCCCTGCGCGCCGCTGTTGATCGTCAACGGCAAGGAAGACAAGCAGGTGCCGCTGGAGGATTTTTATTTACTGCTCGAACATGGCCGCCCCAAGACCATGCGGCTCTTCCCCGGCGGCCACATGGGCGCGATCCCGAACATCATGAAGACCGTGGTCGACTGGCTGCATACCAAACTGGATTGAAAACCATGAGCCTCTACCAAATGCAAAAGCTGATCTATCACGTCAATCGCGACGCCGAGCGGCGCGAGCAGTATCGCCAGGACTCCGGCGCCTTCGTGAAGAAGTACGATCTGACCGAACAGGAGAACGCGGCGATACTGAACGTCGATGTGCGTGCGCTCTACAGCATGGGCGTACACTCGCTGCTCCTACGGCCGTTCACCCTGCTCAACAAAGTGTCCAACGAAGATTACGCCAAAGCGCTGAAAGGATTGGTCTGAGCCATGGCCATCGTATTTGCCTGCGCCGCCAGCCACGCCCCCGGCATGACCGCCTGGACCGAAGCAGCGCCCAAGGAACAGGCGGAAACATTTCTCGGCAGCTACCGAAAGCTTGGCGAACGGCTGGCCGCCTCCAAACCCGATGCCATCGTCGCCTTGACGGTGGAGCATTGGGCGAATTTTTTCTTGAACGGCATGCCGACCTTCTGCATCGGCCGGGCGGAATATTATGACGGGCCGATCGAAGAATGGCTGCGTATCCCTAAAGCCCGCGTGCCCGGCGATACCAAACTGTCGGCGGAACTCATCGACGCCTGCCTTGACAGCGGCTTCGACCCGTTATTCTCCGACGAACTGTTGTTCGACCACGCGACCTTCTTGCCGCTGCATTTCTTAAATCCCAACATGGCCCTGCCGGTGGTGCCAGTAATCATCAACGCCCTCACCCCACCCATGCCCAGCGCCAAACGCTGCTTCGCCTTCGGCGAATTCATAGGCCAGGTTCTCGAACGCAGCGAAAAAAGAATCGCGCTCATCGCCACCGGCGGCCTATCCCACTGGCCCGGCGAAGCCCAACATGGCCGGATCAATCTTCCCTTCGACAAAAAGTTTTTAGATAATTTAATCACCGGCGACCACCACCAACTAACCGCCTACAGCCACGACGAGATCAACACCGAAGCCGGCTCCGGCGGCCACGAGATCAGAACCTGGATCGCGCTCGCGGGCGCGGTGCAGAAATGGAAAGCGGAGTTGGTGGCTTACGAACCCGTGGTGCCTTGGGCGACGGGGTGTGGGCTGGTGGAGTTTTCGCACTGAGAAGACGGGGCAATTGGAAAAAATTTCAAACAGGCGTGTCCACCGCCTCAAGACGGTTGATATAAGCATCAATATCGATCTGTAGTTTGCGGATTTCGTCCACCGGCCCCTCCGCCATGATGGCGAAGTTTCTTGGATTCTTGGGAAAGATATCCGCCCGCAAGCCGTCGATGGCTCGACACAAGGACTGAATCTGTTCGATAGCTTGCCGCAGTTGCGCTTCGCTATTTATCGTCGACATATCCCGTAGATCTCGATACTAGCCTAGCCCAGTTGAACATCTCATCCTCGTTTCTTCGAGTACAAAAAACTATTTCTCGCCAACAACATCCCCCTCACCCCCACCCCAACCTCACCAACAACGCGCGCCCCATGATCCAGTCTTTGTCGTCCTCGGACAGAAAATTTAGCTCCTCGGTGAAATGGCTGATGCGCTGGCGGTAGGTCGCTTTGGCGAAGGAGTTGGTGATGTCGGTGCCCCAGTAACAGCGGCGCGGGCCGTAGGCGTCGAACAGCCGGCGGATATGCGGCGTGACATCGCGGAACGGATAGGGCTCGGCGGAAAACAGCGGCGCCGAGGACAGCTTCACCGAGACGTTGGGATACTTGGCCAGCGCCGCCGACTGTGCGATGGCGGCGGGCACCGCTTTGTGCTGCACGGTCTCCGACGACACGCCCATATGATCGATGATCAGCGCCAGTTGCGGATGGCGCTCGGCGATGCGAGCGAACTGGTGGCTCTGGCCGGTGGTGAGATACATCACCGGGATACCAGCCTTTTCCGCCGCCGGCCAAAACCAATCCGCGGTGCCGTCGGTGAGCCAAGCGGCTTGCGCGCCGGCGATGTTCAAGCGAATGCCGAGCACGCCGGGCTGCGCGCGCCAGGCTTGCAAGCGCCGCGCGTTGGCCGGATTGTCGAGGGCGATGCGGCCCATGACGGCGAAGCGGCCGGGATAACGGCGCGCTGCCTCTTGACCATAATCAAGCCGCTCGCCGTCCAAACTCGGCGGCACGATGACGATCCGATCGACGCCCGCCTCCTCCATCAACGGCACCACCCGCTCGATGGTGAACGGTTCAGGCAGCTGCGGCCGAGAGCCTACCACCCAGGGCCGCTCCGGCGTCGACGCCTTCCACATATGGACTTGCGCGTCTACGATGACCCGGCGGCGCCCCGGCTGCGCCGCGGCGCAGGACCAACCGCCAGCCGCGGCGACGGTGGCGGCCAACGAGCCTTTGAGAAATTCACGACGGGTTAACATTGCGCAACCTCCGTGGGTCGAGGACTCTCGAATAACAATTCCGGCGACAATTTATGCCGCGCCGTGGCTCATGGCAAGAATTTTCTCGCGCCGGCTGCGCCATATTCAACCCTAATAAGCGTGCGCATGAAAGACTGATTGCCATGGCTTCGGCGATCAGACGAGAATTGAGCGCGCCAGCGCGGCGATCCCATTTTGACAGCCGTTACCGGCAAAGGTAACATGAAACAAATATGGGAAAGCTCAGGCGCGGCGGATACATCTTCGTATCTTGGAAAGGAGATCACTCGCCGCGTCATGTGCATGTCTATCGCGATGGCAAATTAGTCGTGAAATGGGATTTGGATAATCATAAACCGATGACCGGAACCGCGCCGCGCCGAGTTGTCGAGCTGATCAGGGAGCTGGTCGCGGAGGGAGAAATATGAAGATTCGCTCGGTGAAACCAAACAACAAGAAGAAAGCCTTCGAAGTACAAACCGCCGCCAAGACCTATCTATTTCCCTACGCCAAAGCGCGTCCCTCCCCCGGTGCAGCGGACCCCGTCGCACGGGTGTATGTGGACAAGGAGCTCGCTCAGGAGGCGCTGACCTATGAACTCGCCTCGGGGAAATCCGGACTGGTGCATATAGAACAAATCCTGGAGTACCACCAAGACCCAAACTATCTGAGAGATATTTTGCTCTACAAGTTGACGTTGGAAGCACAGAAGCGGTTGGCTCGAAGCCCGCTGGCCAAGCGCGAGATTGTCCGCCGGCTCGGCACCTCGGCGACGCAGCTTTACCGGCTCCTTGACCAGACCAACTATGCAAAGTCGGTGGACCAGATGGTGTCACTGTTACAGGTATTGGATTGCGACGTCGATCTGGTGGTTCGCGCCAAGGTCGCTAGTTAAAACTCTCCGAGCATCTCAACTATTGAGAGTCCTTCCCTGCCACAGCCCGACGCTCGTAGCGCATTCGGTAACGCTGACCCATCACACCCGACGCGCTCCAATCGGCCTACCCAACGCACTTGTCTGACCCGGGCCGATCATTCCCGCGCGATCCGATAATCGCGCACATGGGGAAAGCCGATGAACAGAGCGACGACGATCAGGAGAATAATCACCGCGCCGGCGCCGGCGGCCATTTCGGCGCCGATGACGGCGGCCAGCGCGCCGGATTGGAATTGGCCGAGCTGCGGGCCGCTGTTGGTGAAGATGCTGTTGATCGCCGACATGCGGCCGCGCAGTTCGTCCGGCGTGCTCAATTGATTGATCGTCGAGCGCAGGATCGCGCTGATGGCGTCGCCGATGCCGGAGCCGGCAAGAAATAAGACCGACAGCCAAAACCAGCGCGAATAGGCGAAGCCCAACAGACAGACGCCGTAGATCGTCACGCCGAGAAGTATCCAGTGGCCCGCCTTGCGGACCTGGCCGAATAGACTCAAGCCCACCGCGCCGGTGAGCGCGCCGGCGGCACTGGCGGCGTAGAGCATGCCCAAGCCTTGCGGCCCGACGGCGAGAATGTCCCGGGCGTAGATCGGATAGAGCGCGCGCACCGTGCCGAAAATGTTGGCGCCCAAGTCCATCATCAAGAATGGAAAAATCACCGCGTGGCCCCAGACGAAACGAAAGCCGACGCCCAAGGCGCCGAGCGACACCGTGCGCCAGCCACCCCGTTGCGGCAGCTCGGCGCGGATCAAGAGGAGCACGGTGAGCATGACGATCCATGAGATCGCGTCGACGGCGTAGCATAGCGCCGGCCCGGCGAAGGCCAACACCAGGCCGGCGATGGATGGCCCGGCGATGGTGGCGATCTGCCGCTGGGTGCTGGAGATCGCCGTGGCCCGCGCCAAATCTTCGGCTGGGACCAGATTGGTCACGATGGCGTGACGCGATGGCGCTTCCAGTGAACTGAACAACGCCAAAAACACCGTCGCGATGTACAACGTCACCGAGCTAACGCTGCCGGTGACGGTGACAAACGCCAGGACGCCGGAGACCACGAACAAGCTCGCCTGGGTGACGATCATCAAACGGCGCCGGTCCATGGCGTCGGCGAGCAAGCCGCCAAACAACAACATCGCCACCTGCGGCACCGCGCGCACTAGGCCGATCAAACCGATCTGCAACGGCGAGTTGGTGAGTTCATAAATCTGCCAAGCCATCGCTACGGTGGTGAACTGGCTACCGATGCTGGAGAGCAACAGCCCGATCCAAAAAATCCGAAAGTCGCGATGGCGTAAGGGCGAAAGAATCATGAAAATTGAAATGAGTGAATGCCGCCATCCGAAACGTTTTGAGCGACTTGAAGGTTTTGAACGGCTTGAGCCTCTGAATCTATTTTTGGCACCCCGGACAATAAAAAGCGCTGCGGTTGCCGATAGCAACGCGCTTGATAATCCCTGGGCAACTCCGGCAGCTTTCCCCATGGCGGTCGTAGACGCGCAGATGATTTTGAAACTCGCCGGACTTGTCGTCGGCGTCGCGGTAATCGGAGAACGACGTACCGCACCATTGGATCGCGTCGTGCAACAGTTCCGGGATCGCCGCGGCGATCATGGCGACCTGCTTGCGCGTCAAGCGCCAAGAGCGCGTCGTCGGCTTGACCTGAACCATCGCCAACACTTCGTTGGCGTAAATATTTCCCAAGCCGGCGACGATCTGCTGGTCGAGCAAGAGATCCCGAATGCGCCGGTCCGACGCCCTGGTAAAGCCGAACAGATACTCGCCGCTCAAGCGTTCGTCGAAGGGATCGACGCCGAGATGGCGCAGCTGCGCTAACTCGCCCAAGGCATCGGCCTGGGTGGCGATGGCAAGCCCAAAGCGGCGCGGATCGTGGTAGCGCAGCTGGCGGCCGTCGTCCAAATCGACGACGATATGATCATGCTTCTGGTGTGGGGTGTCGCGCTCGGTGGCGATCAATTTACCCGACATGCCCAAATGAAACAGCCAGACGTTGTTGTCGGTCAAATTGAGCAGAATATATTTGGCCACCCGCTCCACCGACTCGACGCGCTTACCGGCGAGCTTTTTCACCTGCCGCTCGTCGACGCGCACGCGCAGCCGCGGCTCGCGCACGTCGATGCGCTCGATGGTCCGGCCGAGTAGATGGGGCCGCAGACTGCGGCAAACGGTTTCGACTTCGGGAAGTTCGGGCATGGGGGTTGGTTAGTCGCCAGTGGTCAGTTGCCGGTTGTCAGTTGGGATTAGGCCGCTTTGCCGCAGCGCTTGCGCCAGTTTGATAAATTCGTCGACGCTCAAGGTTTCGCCGCGCCGTTGCGGATCGACGTCGTTGGCGGCGAGCAGTTGATCGACGGCGGCGCGTGGGCACGGCAGCCAGGCACCGACGGCGTTGCTCAAGGTCTTGCGCCGCTGGCCGAAGGCGGCGCGCACCAGGCCGCGCAGCGCCGGCATATCCGCGTCGCTCGCCCGCGCCCGCGGCAACAGCTCGATTTTTAGAATCGTCGACTGCACCTTGGGGGGCGGATAGAAAGCCGCCGGCGAGACCTGTACTTTTTCGACGATGCGGCCATGCACTTGGCACCACACCGACAGGGTGCCGTAGGCTTTCGATCCCGGCCCGCTGGCCATGCGCTCGGCCACTTCCTTTTGCACCATCAGCACCAGCGAGCTGAAATGATCGCGCCAATCGAAGATGCGAAACAGCACTTCCGTAGAAATGTTATAAGGTAAGTTACCGGCGAGTTTCAATTTACCCGGCGGCAAGAGCTCAGGCAATGCGACCGCGAGAATATCGCCGTAGATGAGATGGAACTTGGCGTTGCCGCCCAACTCACCTGCGCGCAAACGCTCGGCCAATAGTTCATCGAGCTCCACCGCCCAGACCGCTTGGGCGCGCTCGACCAAGCGGCGGGTGAGAAATCCCAACCCCGGGCCGATCTCGACCACGCCGTCATCCGGCTGCAAATCGAGCAAGCGCAGGATCGCGTCGATGACATGCTCGTGAATCAGAAAGTTCTGGCCGCGGCTTTTGCGCGGGCGAAACTCGCTGTCGCGCAGCATGGCGCGCACTTCTTCATGGAGGGTCGGCATCCTCGGCGACTTAGCAACTGGGCGATGCAATTTGTCGAACGGGTTAAAGCGTCAGATCGGCGTCGGCGCTGAGCTCGTAGCCGTCATGGCGGCCGCGCTTTAGCCAGTGGTAGCCGGTCAGCGCGATCATGGCGCCGTTGTCGGTGCAAAATTTTGGCGCCGGACAGAACACTTGAATACCTTCGCCGCCGCCCTTTTCGGCCATCTTGGCGCGCAGCCGGCTGTTGGCGGCGACGCCGCCGGAGAGCACGATGCGATTGACCCCATGGGCGAGCGCCGCCCGCAGCGTCGGATTGACCAGCATGTCGACCACCGCTTCTTGAAAACTCGCCGCGATGTCGGCCTGGCGCGCCTGCCACTGGGCTTCGCCTTGGTCCTTCAGATAATGCCAGGCCGAGGTCTTGATGCCACTGAAGCTAAATTCATAGGGGCTGTTTTTAAATCGCGCGCGCGGAAAGCGCACCGCTTTGGGATTGCCGGTCTTGGCCAAGTTATCGATGATCCGACCGCCGGGATAGCCGAGCCCCATCATCTTGGCGACTTTGTCGAAGGCTTCGCCGGCGGCATCGTCGCGGGTACCACCGAGATGAACATACTCACCGACGCCTTTGACCAGATAGAGCAGCGTGTGGCCGCCGGAGGCGAGCAAGGCGATGTAAGGATATTGAACGTCATGTTCCAAATGGATCGCCAGCAAATGGGCTTCGAGGTGATTGACGCCGACGAACGGAATGCCGCTGCGAAACGACAAGCCTTTGACCAACGACATGCCGACCAGCAACGAGCCGACCAATCCCGGGCCGTAGGTGACCGCGAAGCCGTCGATATCGGCCAACTTAGCGCCGGCGTTTTTGAGCGCGCCGTCGACGATCGGCAAAATATTTTGAATATGCTGGCGCGACGCCAGCTCCGGCACCACGCCGCCGTAGGGGCCGTGGACGCTGTCTTGGGACGACACCACGTTGGCGAGAATGGTTTTGCCGTCTTGCAAAAGCGCCGCGGCGGTATCGTCGCAGGAAGTTTCAATGCCCAGAACTATCATGATCCATGCTCTACTTTGCCGCCGGGGAGGTTTCGCCGCTCACCCGCGCCAAGCCCTCGCTGGCGGTCTTGTTGCCTGAATTGATGCGCAGCGATTGCTGGTAGCTGGTTTCAGACTTTTGCGGCTGGCCCAGCGAACGATAATTCTCACCGCGCAGCGCATGCAGCTCGGACATCCAGAACGGTTCGCCGCCCAGGCGCGACTGCGCGATGTCGAGCAGGTTGAGCGACTCTTGATGGCGCCCTAGGCGATGTTGCGCCTTGGCGAGATAAAAATAGCCGTAGCCGTTGGTCGAGTCGATGACGATGGTGCGCTCCAAGCGGCTCAGCGCCTTGGCGGCATCGCCGCCATCGAGCAGCTTGCGCCCCTCTTCGGTGAGACGTAGCGACGCCGCCCGTTGCGGCGATACGCCGGGCGTGATCTTCGCCAATAAAGAGCTATCGTCGGCCAGCGCCGGTGTCGCCGGCGCGGCTGGCGTTTCGCCGCTGCCACGCGGCTCGGTAACGCTCGCCTGCTTCACCGGCTCCTTGGTAGTCACCGGCGGCGTCTTAGCGCGAATATCCTGCTCGCGGATTTTGCTTTCCTGGGGCAGCGGCTTGCGCACCGCTTCCAACGGCGGCGGTGGCGGCGGCACCGGTGGCGGTTGACTGACTCGCGCGCTCGGCGCCGGTGCGCTCGGCGGCACCGGCGTGCGATAGCTCGGTTGCGGCGCGCAGCTCGCTAGCACAGCGGCCGACAGCACATAGCAGGCGTGGTAACGAAGTCGCGACATCATGATGATCCCATCTTTACTAAACCGGCTCCGCCGGCTTGGCGGGGGTGGGCGGACAGGGCTCGCCAGCGGGCTCGCCTTCGCGCGTGGCTGGGCCACATTTTTCCGCTGGCGCAGCCTCCGGCGTCTCGACGCGCACGGCTGGAGGAATGAAATCGGTCACCGGCATGCCCGCCGTGGCGGCTTTCATAAATTCGGTCCAGATCGGCAGCGCCGCTTCGGCGCCGGACAGACCGATTTTCGCCGGGCCGTCGTAGCCGACCCAGACCACGGCGAGTAGTTCCGGCGTGTAGCCGACAAACCAGGCGTCTTTGTAATCGTTGGTCGTGCCGGTCTTTCCCGCCGCCGGCCGGGTAAATCCCCAGCGCCGGGCGGAAGCGCCGGTGCCGCGGTCCATTACGCCTTTGAGCAGCTGGTTCATGCTGTAAGCCAGACCTGGGCTGAGCACCTGTTCCAGTTTGACGTCGCGCTTCTCCAAGATCTTAGTGTTTTGGTCCATCACATGTTTGACCGCCACCGAGCGCGCACGCACACCGCCGTTGGCGAGAGTGGCAAACGCCACCGCCACTTCCAGCGGCGTCACTTCGGCCGAGCCCAGCGACAGCGACGGCACCGCCGGCAACGCACTCTCGATGCCCAAGCGGCGCGCCATGTCGCGCACCCGGCGGATGCCGACATCCTGAGCTACCCGCGCGGTGGCGGAATTGAGCGAGCTCTCCAGCGCGCGGCGCACCGTCACCGCACCGAAGTATTCGTTGTTATAGTTATGCGGCTGCCAAGACTGGCTACCGTCGTAGGACCAAGTGAATTGGCTGTCGTTCACCACCGTGTCGGCCGAATACTGCGTGCCGCTTTGCCCGCCATGCATGAAGGCGGCGAGAAACACGAAGGGCTTGAACACCGAACCGGCCTGCCGTTTAGCTTGAAAAATCCTGTTGAACTGCGACTTCTGATAATTGCGCCCACCGACCATCGCTTTGATTTCGCCGGTCTGCGGCCGGATCACCACGATGGCGCCCTCCAAACCTTCGTCGGCGTTTTTTTTCTTTTTCAATGCCGGATGAGACGCTTCCAGTTTAGCCAAACCTTCGACCAAGGCTTTTTCGGCGATCTTTTGCATTCTCAGATCGAGCCCGGTGAAAATCCGCAAACCGTCCTTTTCCAGAACGTCTTTCGGATAATTCTGATCCAGCTCGCGGCGGATGTAGTCGACGTAGTAAGGCGCTTCGTTGGTGACTTTCACCAGCGCCCGCTGTGGTAACTTCTCTTGATACGCGGCGTCGTATTGTTTCTTGGTGATGATTTTATCGTCGAGCAATTTGGCCAGGACCACATTGCGCCGCTTGGTCGCCGCATCGGCGTTGCGGTAGGGCGACAATCGATTGGGCGCGCGAATCAAACCGGTGAGCAGCGCGGTTTCACCGACGGTCAATTCCGCCAGCGGCTTGGAATAATAAAATTGCGCCGCTTCCCATATACCGAAGACACCCTGGGAGCCCCGTTGGCCCAAATAGATTTCATTCAAATAGTTCTCCAGGATCACTTCCTTGGAGTACTTGCGCTCGGCGATCAGCGCCATCACCGCCTCGGGAAACTTTCGTCCCAGGGTGCGCTCATCGCTCAACAAAAAGTTTTTCATCAACTGCTGGGTCAGCGTGCTGCCGCCCTGCTGTAAACTCAGATGGCGCAGGTTGACGAACATGGCGCGCAGGATACCGATGGGATCGACACCCGCGTGGCTGAAAAACCGTTCGTCCTCAATGGCGAGGATCGACTTGATCAACAGCGGCGGCACTTCCGGCAACTTTACGACGCGCCGCTCCTTCCAAATATGTTGATACAGACCGGTGACTACCTCGGGCTCGAGTTCAAGATCGAACTTTTCCGATTTGTTGGCGAGGTTTTCGATGCGGGTCAAAATATTGCCCTGAAGCGTCAAGCGAACCGGATAGCCTTTGACCTTCTCGGTGGGAAACTCGAAGTCGTGGAGAAAAGCCTCCACCGTGCCCTCGCCAGGGTTGAGCCGATAGGTGCCCTGGGTCTTGGGCGGCACCGCCACTTCGTAGTAACCGAGCCGACGCAGTTTGTCGGTGAGATCCTCTAAGCGCAGATTGACGCCGACGTAGAGGTGAAAGCTATCGGAATAGATCTTCGAGGCGAAGTCCCACTTGCGCCCTTCGAATTTCTTGGTGACCTTGTCTTCCCAATCCTTGAGAAACCACGCGCCCGCGACCAGGCCGCTGCTGGTGATGACCAGAAGTACGATGAGGCCGATGCTGAAGATTCGAAGCTGCAACTTCTTCAAATCCGATGCTCCCGGTTAACCATTGAATCTTGAGAATCTTGGCGCACAAATTTGCCAAATGCAATGGAAAGAGGGCCGGCGCGGTCGCCGAGCCCTCAAGAAATTATCCAACATTGACAAGTGCGCTTAACGTTGCGGTTTGAGCGCCAAGAACAACGTGCTCTCACCGCGCCGCACCAGGAACAATACACCGCGTCCCTTTTTAATCGCCGCCACCGACTTGCGGTACTCGTCGAGATTGCGGATCGGCCGGCGGTCGATTTCCATCAGCACGTCGCCGCGCCGAATGCCGGCGTCATCGGCGGCGCTACCCGGCTCCACTGCTGAGACCACCACGCCCTCGGCTTTTTCCAAGCCCAAGCTTTCGGCCATTTGCGGCGTCAAGCGCTGCACGGTGAGACCGAGTTCGCCCTTCTCCGGCGCCGAGGCGACCACCTCTTCATCCTTGAGCTCGCCGACGGCGACGCCGAGGGTTATTTCTTTCTTATCGCGCACCAATTTCATGCGGACTTTTTTATCCACCGGTGTGCGCGCCACGATGATCGGCAGATCGCCGGAATCTTTGACCGGGTTGCCGTCAAACTCGACGATGACATCGCCAACCTTAACGCCAGCTTTTTCCGCCGGCCCATCCTTGGAGACATTGGCGACCAAAGCGCCTTGAGCTTTGTCCAGACCGAGGCTGTCGGCGATCTCCGGGCTGACTTTTTGAATCAACACGCCCAAAAAGCCGCGCGTGACTTTGCCCTTGCCGCGCAATTGCGGCAAGAGCTCTTTGACCAGATTGATCGGGATCGCGAAGCCGATGCCCATGTTGCCGCCGGTGCGGCTGAAGATCGCCGTGTTGATGCCGACGATCTCGCCGCGCAAATTGATCAACGGCCCGCCGGAATTGCCGGGATTGATCGACGCATCGGTTTGAATGAAGTTGTCATAGGGCCCCTGGCCGATATGCCGCCCTTTGGCGCTAACGATGCCGGAGGTCACCGTGCTGTCCAAACCGAAAGGGTTACCGATCGCCACCACCCACTCGCCGACTTCGAGCTTGTCGGAGTCACCGAAACTGGCCGCGGGCAGGGACGACTTGGCGTTGATCTTGATCACCGCGACATCGGTCTTGGCATCGCGGCCGATCACCTTGGCTTCATATTCTTGATCGTCGGAAAGTTTGACGACGATCTTCGAGGCGTTCTCCACCACATGATTGTTGGTCAGGATCGAGCCGTCGCTATCGATGATGAAGCCCGAGCCAAGACTACGCTGGCGCTGCGGCCCGCGCGGCGTCGGTCCGCCGAAAAACCGTTTCCAAAAATCGTTGAACTGATCGTCCTCGCCGCCAAAAGGGCTGCCGAACTCCTGGCCGCCGCCACGCCCTTCGCTAACCTGAGTGGTGGAAATGTTGACCACCAGCGGCTTCATCTTTTTCGCCAAGGTGACGAAATCGGGCAGACCACCGGATAAGCGCGACTCGGGCGAGCCGGCATCGCCCAAGAAGTTCACCGCCCGGCCCGGCGACAACCAGTCCAGACTGCCGCTGATTCCAAGCCCCACCACCAGCGACACTAGGGCGACTAATATCGCGCCCTTCATACTGATGCTGCCGCCCCATTTACTTTCCGGTTCCATCCAAGCTCCTATCGCTTCTTCACTGCTTCGACATACTTCATGCGCAAATCGAAAAGGATTCCTTCCATCAGCCGATCCTCGTTGGCGTTCAGGTTGCCGCGGGTTTTTTCTCGCAGCATGCCGACCAGGTCGATCATCTGTTTGGCCACGCCGATATCGGTTTCGATCTTACCGCTCATCGGGCTGGGGATCTCACCTAAATGCATCAAAGCCTGGGTGCTCAAGCTAATCACAAAGGTCGAGAAATCGATCTCCGGTAACGCGTTGTCTTGACCACTCCCCGGCCGCTCCGGCGCCGGCTCTGCCGGTGGCGGCTCACTGGCGACCTGGGGCGCTTCCGTGGTCTCGTCCCGCGCCTCGCCGGTCTCCGGTGAGAATCGCCGACGATCCTGAACCGTGAATCCTTGGTTTTCGATTTTTTCTTCTTCTGCCGCCATTTCTTTCTTCTCCCGTAAACCCTAGAGAAAAAAAAGCCTGGAAAGCGCAACCGCAATCGACCATCGGATCGCGCCCACCAGACGATCGGTTAAAAATTCTGTCTATTCGGAATCAGGCACAATGGTTATGAGAATAATTCGCTCGACTTGGACTCGCAAACACGTGTTCGGATCAAACTGTAATCCCCACCCCTAGCCTTGTCAAGTTAGCGATTTCCGGGAGCTTTCTGAGCTCATGAATAACTTCCGCCGGGGTCAGCCCGGACAAGCAAGGATGATCCGCGGCGCGCTCCATGGCAGGGTCGTCGCAAGGTGAACCAGCGATCGCCCGGCGCAAAACCGTCACCCGCGGCCCGCGTGGCGCCCATTGGCGCTCGTCCGATGGGCCGAATAGCGCCACGGTACGGCTACCCACCGCCGCGGCGAGATGGGACACGCCGCTATCGTTGCCGAGGCAAAGATCGCCGCCGGCCAAGAGCGCCGCCAATTGCGCCAGGTCGAGATCGCCGGCGACAATCCCAGCGCCGGATAATCGCTCGACGCCGCGCCGTTCGCGCTCCACCGGCCCAAGGACAACCACCACCTGGCCGCCGAGTTGAGCGCGCCACCACTGGGCGATCTCAAGAAAATTCTCCTCAGGCCAATTTTTCTCCCGGGCGCCGCTGCCGGGAGCGACGATCAATCGCGGCACTCCGGCGCAACCGTTGGCGCGGTAGAAATCGTCGCGCCAATGGAGAGCCTCGGGACGGAGCGACACCAACGGCTCTGGTTCGTCCGGCGATTGAGCAGCGACGCATGCCAGATAAAAATCCGCCTGATGACCGGTAAAAGTTTCCGAGCGAAAGGGAAACAGCTGCGCGCGTCCGGGAGCGACCTCTTGCAGCTGTTCGACGAACAGCGACTGCTGGCTGGCGAACCAGGAATAGACCGCGTTATAGAGTTCGAAGAATTGGCGAACCCGCTCGTCGCCGACGCCATCGGTCATGAATAATTGGCGGATTTCGTAACGTTCCAAGGACAACACGCGCACCGCGGGCGGCGCGATGGCGGCGAACTCGCTGCGCGCCAGCAAATCGACGGCGTAGCTGCGCGCAAGAGAGTGCAGCGCCGGCAGAAAACAGATGAAGTCGCCCAGAGCGCCGGGAAACAGCGCGCAGAGCCGCGGCTTGGCGCTCTCAGCGAGCGCGGTTTCGGCTAAATTCATTGACATTGACCGGTCGAGACTATAGCATTTTGCCAGTGGCAAATCGAAATTCACTCCCTTCATGAAAGTCGAGACAATTCGTGGCTAGCTCCAATGGTGCGCGGTCGATATTGGATCTGATCGGTTCCACCCCCGTCGTAAAACTAAGATGCCTTCCCGGCAAAGACGACGCCGAAGTGTGGGCCAAGATGGAGTCGTTCAATCCCGGCGGATCGGTCAAAGACCGCATCTGCTTGAACATGATCGAAACCGCCGAGCGTCAAGGCAAGATCAAACCGGGACAAACCATCGTCGAGTCCACCAGCGGCAATACCGGCATCGGCCTGGCGCTGATCGCCGCGGTCAAGGGCTACAAATTGATCCTCACCATGCCCGACACCATGAGCGAAGAGCGGCGCAGTTTGCTGTCGGCCTATGGCGCGCATTTAGTTTTGACTCCCGACACCAAAGGCATGGGCGGGGCGATTCATCGAGCCGAAGAGTTGCTCCAGGAAAACGGCGATTTCTACATGCCGCAGCAATTTAACAATCCGGCCAATCCGGAAATTCATCGCAAGACCACCGCCCAGGAGCTGTTGAAGCAGTTCAAACGTATCGATGCCTTCGTCGCCGGCGTCGGCACCGGCGGCACCATCACCGGGGTCGGCGAAGTGCTCAAAGAAAAAATGAAAGGCGTGCGCATCTGCGCCGTCGAACCGGCATCTTCGCCGGTGATTTCCGGCGGCGAACCGGGCTACCACAAGATCCAAGGCATCGGCGCCGGCTTCATTCCGGCGGTGTTGAACCGCGACATTCTCGACGAAGTGATCACGGTCACCGATGAGGAAGCTACTCAACACGCGCGCCGCTTGGCCGCCGAAGAAGGACTGCTGGTCGGCATCTCATCGGGCGCCGCCTGCTGCGCGGCGTTGAAGGTCGCGCACAAACTCGGCAAAGGCCATATCGTGGTCACGCTGTTCGCCGACAAGGGCGAACATTACTTGAGCACCGATCTTTTCAGCGACAAACGATGGACGCCAAGTTCACCCACCTGAGCGAAATCCTGCGCCAATCGGAGCGGCTGCTAGTGGCATTCTCCGCCGGCGTCGATTCGACCTTTTTGTTGAAAGCGGCCCATCTCGCTCTCGGCGACGGCGTCATCGCGCTCACCGCGTCATCTGCGTCCGTGCCACCTGGCGAGCTTGAAGCGGCGAAAAGTTTTGCCGCCAGCCTGGGCTGCCGCCATATCGTGCTCGACTCCCACGAGATCGACAATCCCAATTACACGCAGAACCCGGTCAATCGCTGTTTTTTCTGCAAAGACGAACTCTATAAAATTTGCCGTGAGCAGGCGGACAAATTGGGCTTGTCGACCATCGTCGATGGCACGAACCTCGACGACCTCAAAGATCATCGCCCCGGACTGCAAGCCGCCGATCAATGGCACGTGCGCCATCCACTAGTGGAAGCCGGCATGACCAAGGACGACATTCGGCGCTACAGCCAGGAGCTCGACCTGCCGACCTGGGACAAACCATCGAGCCCTTGCCTGTCATCGCGCTTTCCCTATGGCACCGCCATTGATCTGGAAAAATTGAAGAAGGTCGGCAGCTGTGAAGTATTTTTGAAAGGGCTGGGCTTCCGCGAATTCCGCGTGCGTTATCACGATGATCTGGCGAGAATCGAAGTCAACCCGAGCGAATTCGACAAGCTCTTCGATAAAGCCCTACGCGACGCCATCGTCAAACGTTTCAAGGAAATCGGCTTTAAATTCGTCAGCCTCGACCTCCAAGGCTTTCGCAGCGGCAGCTTGAACGAAGGCCTCAAAGCGCCGGCCAATTAGCCGACCACTCGGGCGGCAATCAGCGCCTCGGCCAGCAGTAAATCTTCCGGCACCGTAATCTTAAAGTTGGTGCGCTCCCCTTCGACAACGAAGACCGGCTTGCCCATGCGCTCCACCACCATGGCGTCGTCGGTAGCGTCGTAACCATCGCGCACAGCCAACTCATGGGCGGCGACGATCAGTTCACGGTGAAAAATTTGCGGCGTCTGGATCTCCCATAGCCCGGCCCGTTCCGGCGTGTTTTGCACCAAACTATCGGCGCCCACTCGCTTGAGGGTATCGCGCGCCGGCAGGCCAACCACCGCCGCGCCATGAACCCGCGCCGCTTCGATACAGCGGTCGATGAGCGGCGTGGAAACGAACGGCCGGGCGCCGTCGTGAATTAGCACCAGATCAGCGCTGGCGCTGATCTTTTCCAAGCCCCGGCGCACGGATTCTTGGCGCGTCGCGCCGCCGGTTTGAAGAATAATGGCGCGGCTTTTGAACGAAACCTCAGCGTCGAGCAGTTGGCGGCAATAGTCGATATCCTCGGAGCCGACGACAAGGACCAGGTCGGTTACTGATTGCGAAGAAAACACCCGGTCGAGCGTGCGCAGGATCAGCGCCCGGCCGGCGATCGGCAGATAGGTCTTGGCAGTGGCGCCGCCGATGCGGCGGCCAGCACCCGCGGCAACTATGATCGCAGTCACATACATCGGCGCTCCAAAACAAAAGAGCCGAGAGATAAGCTCTCGGCTCTTTGAAACATATTCGATTTCGCTTCGCTACTCAGTGGGTGAATATGTGACGCAGCTCTTCCATAATTTTCTCTTCCGAATGGGAGCGCGCGATGGACAGCTCTTTGACCAGCAAATTGCGCGCGGTATCGAGCATTTTACGCTCGCCGAAAGAAAGCTCTTTATCGCCTTTGAGGACGAACAGATCGCGCAACACCTTGGCGATTTCTAAAATCGAGCCAGTCTTGATCTTTTCGGTGTACTCGCGATAACGGCGATTCCAAGTCTGCTGGTCGGTTCCGACCTTCTTGGTACGCAAAACCTTGTAGACCTTGTTGACCATTGCCCGGTCGATGATCTTGCGCAAGCCCACGGAATCGACATTGTCGGTGGGGATCATGATCTTCATATCGGTTTCTAAAATGCGCAGCATATAAAACTTCCGCTCCGAGCCCGAGATGGTATGCGAACGGATCGCTTCAATCTCGCCAACCCCATGGGCCGGATAAACAACCTTCTCACCTACCTTAAACATGAGAACCTCCTCGTGAACCGAAACATTCGCGTTTGAGAACGAACCAGAGTCGATGATGGATGGCTGAAACTAGAACACAGTGAAAAGCAGGCGGGGTGGGCTGGATAGCGCGGCGAGCGAAACTGACATCGGGTAATGTTTTAATTTGCATCGTGCCGCGCGTCATCGTCCCGCTGCCGGAACGTCAAAAAAAATTAGCGGCCACCAACTGCGGACCGCCATTTCGGATAACCAGCAGGTAACTTATACAACAGACGCAAACGGCCCGTCAAGCTATATAGTGCCTGACAGAAAACCCCGTTTTTTTAGAACCCGGCCTGCTAATTTTTGAGCGCAACACGCGGGTTTCGTGTTTTCATGTGCGAACGGCAAAGTTTTGGAGTTATTGCGAATCCCCACACGCGTTGCGTCAACTTCTGGAC
>CAMDBU010000036.1 GCA_945889495.1 Syntrophobacter sp. SbD2
GCTGAAAGCGAAGGGTAAACTGTTCAAAGTCGCTCTCATCGCTTGCATGCGCAAGCTGCTCACGATTCTCAATTCTATGATCAAACATAAAACTTGTTGGTCTGATACTTTTCTTCAGAAAGCTTGACTTGCAAGACAGTTGCTACAGACCGCGGCGACGGCGGTCATCGTGCGCGTGCGCGACGGCAAACCCATGGTTACCGACGGACCGTTTGTCGAGACCCGCGAGCAGATCGCCGGCTATTTTCTGATCGAAGCCAAAGATTTCAACGACGCGATCAATATCGCCGCTAAAGTTCCAGGGGCGCGCATCGGACCGGTCGAAGTGCGGCCGTTGCTAGAGATCGACGGCCTGCCTAACGTTTAATCGAAGGAGAAGTCATGCAAAAGATCACGCCATTTCTCTGGTTCGATAACAACGCGGAGGAAGCCGTCACTCACTACAGTGAGATCTTCAAGAACTCGCAGATCCATAAAATCGTCCGCTGTGGCGCTGGCGGCCCCGGGCCCGAGGGTTCGGTGCTGACCATCGCCTTCGAGCTCGAAGGCCAGCATTTCATCGCCCTCAACGGCGGCCCGCTATCCACGTTTAACGAAGCGATATCGTTATCCGTGGACTGTAAGAGTCAGCAGGAAGTCGACGAGCTCTGGGAGAAGCTGTCCGAGGGCGGTGAGAAAAGTCGGTGCGGTTGGCTCAAGGATAAGTTCGGACTATCGTGGCAAGTCGTACCTTCAGTCTTGATCGAGATGTTACAAGATCAAGATGCCGAGAAAGCAAAACGAGTCATGGCGGCGATGATGCAGATGAGCAAGATCGACATCGCGACTCTGAAGCAAGCCTATAACGGCGATTAAACTATACCAAAGGAGATTTCCCATGTACTACGTCGATGGATTTGTCATACCCTTGCCGAAGAAAAATATCGCCGCCTACCGGCGCATGGCTAAGACCGCTGGCAAAGTCTGGCGCGACCATGGCGCCCTGGAGTATGTCGAGTGCATCGCTGACGACGTCAAACCGGGCAAGCACACGTCGTTTCCCCAGAGCGTCAAACTCAAAGCCGGTGAGATCGTGATTTTTTCATATATCGTCTTCAAGTCGCGCGCCCATCGCGACCGGGTCAATGCCAAGGTCATGAAAGACCCGCGCCTGGCCAAGATGATGAACCCAAAGGCGATGCCATTTGACGGCAAGCGCATGTTCTTTGGCGGCTTCAAAAGCATCGTTGAATTGTAACGGAGTCAGACAATGAAAACGAAAGTGAGACCGATTCCCCAAGGGTACCACGCGGTGACGCCGTACTTGAGTATCAAAGGGGCGGCCAGTGCCATCGCCTTCTACAAGAAAGTTTTCGCCGCCAAGGAAATCATGCGCATGCCGGCGCCCGGCGGCGCCATCGGCCATGCCGAAATCCAGATTGGCGATTCGCGCGTCATGCTCGCTGACGAGTATCCGGACTTGAACTTTCACGGTCCGAAAACCTTTGGCGGCACTTCGGTGCACATTCATCTCTACCTCCAAGACGTCGATAAGGTCGTCAAGAAGGCGGCCGCTGCCGGCGCCAAAGTGCTGCGGCCGGTGACCGATCAATTTTACGGCGACCGCAGCGGTTCGCTTGAAGACCCGTTCGGCCATGTTTGGCATGTGGCGACCCACAAAGAAGATATCCCGACAAAGGAATTGAAAAAGCGCGCCGCCGCGGTAGCCAAGTCGGCGCAGAAACACTAATCGCGGAGCGACCATGAAATACATGCTGCTAATTTACCTGGACGAGAAAAGTCCGCTCAGCGAAGCCGAACGGCAGGAATGTTACGTCGAGTCCACCCAGATCGCCCATGACCTTCATGCCGCCGGCAAATATCTTGGCGCCGATCCACTGCACCCGACGGCAATGGCGACCAGCGTGCGCGTGCGCAATGGCAAACGGCTGGTCACCGACGGACCCTTCGCCGAGACCCGCGAGCAGTTGGGCGGCTATTTTCTCATCGACGCCAAGGATCTCGACGACGCACTCGATGTCGCCGCGCGCATTCCCATGGCGCGTAAGGGCGGCGTAGTCGAAGTGCGGCCGGTGATTGAGCTTCCCGGGCTGCCGTTGGATTCGTCTACGGAAAACAGAAAGGATAACTTATGAGCGGCGTAAGAGTATTGGTTGGCACGCGCAAGGGCGCATTTATTTTAACCTCAGACGGTCAGCGCAAAAAATGGGCGGTCGATGGACCGCATTTTGGCGGCTGGGAGCTGTACCACCTAAAAGGATCTCCCGTCGATCCCGATCGCATCTACGCGTCGCAATCGAGCAGCTGGTTCGGCCAGATCATCCAGCGCTCCAACGACGGCGGCAAGACTTGGGAAGTGCCGGGCGGGGAAAAGATCCCCGAGCCTTTGGACCCGCCGGGCGGCGTCAGCAACAAGTTCATCTATGATAGTTCCGCCGCAACCGGCGCGCCGCTGACCACGCACCAATGGTACGATGGCACGCCCCACCCATGGGAATTCAAACGCGTCTGGCATCTCGAACCGTCCTTGACCGACCCCGATGTGGTCTATGCCGGCGTCGAGGACGCCGCGCTGTTTCGCAGCGACGATGGCGCCAAGTCCTGGCAGGAAGTCGCCGGCCTGCGCGGCCATGGCACCGGCGCCCAGTGGCAGCCCGGCGCCGGCGGCCTATGCTTGCACACCATCATCCTCGATCCGACCAACCCTCAGCGAATCGTCATCGCGATCTCAGCGGCCGGCGCTTTCCGTACCGACGATGGCGGCATGACATGGAAGCCGATCAACCGCGGTCTGCATTCCCAATACATTCCCGATCCCACCGCCGAGATCGGCCACTGTGTCCATCACATCGCCATGAGCCCGGCGCGACCTAACGTGCTGTTCATGCAAAAGCATTGGGACGTTCTGCGCAGCGACGACGGCGGCGACAATTGGCATGAGATCAGCGGCAACTTGCCGAGTGACTTCGGCTTCGTCGTCGATGTCCATGCCCATGAACCGGAGACGATCTACGTGGTGCCAATCAAGAGCGACTCGGAGCATTTTTCACCCGACGGCAAACTGCGCGTGTACCGCAGCCGCAACGGCGGCAACCAATGGCAAGCGCTCACCAAAGGGCTGCCGCAGAAGGATTGCTACGTCAACGTGCTGCGCGACGCCATGGCGGTCGATTCCCTCGACCAATGCGGCGTTTATTTTGGCACCACCGGCGGGCAGGTCTACGCCTCGGCCGATGGCGGCGATAGTTGGTCGGCCATCGTGCGCGACTTGCCGGCGGTGGTCTCGGTGGAAGTGCAGACCCTGCGATGATTCGCGTCACCCTGCCGGCGCATCTGCGCAAGCTCGCCCAACTGGACGGCGAGGTCGAGCTGCGACTCGAAGGCACAGTCACGCTCGCCGCGGCCCTCGACGCGTTGGAAGCGCGCTACCCAACACTGCGCGGCACCATTCGCGAACATGAAACCAAGAAACGGCGCCCCTTCGTGCGCTTCTTTGTCTGCGGCCAGGATTGGTCTCACGAGCCGCAGGATAAGTTGCTGCCCGATGGAGTTGCGACCGGCAAAGAGCCGTTGATCATCCTCGGCGCTATCGCCGGCGGTTGAAGCTGTGCTATAGCAATCGTCGCGATTAAATCATCAACGAAAGAGTCGTTATCATGATCAAGAAAATCTTCATCGCTCTAGCAGCGATCGTCGCCCTATTCATCATCATCGTCGCCCTGCAACCAGCCGACTTTCGCATCTCGCGCTCGACCACCATCGCCACTCCAGCACAAATCGTCTTTGCCCAGGTTTATGATTTCCACAAATGGGAGGCCTGGTCGCCCTGGGCGAAACTCGATCCGAGCATGAAAACAACCTACAGCGGTGCGCCGGCCGGCGTCGGCGCGGTATACGCCTGGTCCGGCAACGATAAGGTCGGCGAAGGACGCATGACCTTGAGCGAAACCCGCCCCAACGAGCTGATCGTCATCAACCTTGAATTCATCAAGCCATTTACCGCCAACAACACCACCGAGTTCGTCTTCAAGCCCGAAGCCGACAAAACCCAGGTTACTTGGAACATGTCAGGGAAAAACAATTTCATGAGCAAAGCCTTCGGCCTGTTCATGAACATGGACAAAATGGTCGGCGGCGATTTTGAAAAAAGGCTGGCGCAACTCAAATCAGTGGCTGAAGCGGCGGTGAAACAGTAGCCAGGAGGAATCGTGCCATGAACATCGCGCTGTGGTCGATACAAGTTCTGCTGGCGGCTTTGTTTGCGTTTGCCGGCGGCATGAAGTTAATAACCCCGATCGAAGAAATGACCAAACAGATCGCGATGCCCGGATGGTTTTTACGATTTATCGGAGCCGCTGAGCTGCTCGGCGCCATCGGCTTGGTTTTTCCCTGGCTGCTAGGTATTTATCCAGTTCTAACACCGCTCGCCGCCGCCGGACTTACGATCATCATGATCGGCGCAATTGTTGTCACACTCCTGACGGGCGACGTCGTGACGGCACTCATGCCATTGGTAACCGGGCTTCTCTTAGCCTTCGTAGCCTATGGTCGAAGACGCGACGCTATCGATCTAAACAAATCTTGAGACCAATCCAGCTAGCAGGCAGCAAACTCACGACATCCCTTCGGTGATGTACTGAATCACGTTGCCCGCCGGGTCGTCCATGTAGGTTCCAGCGGTGCCGCCGGCATGGCGTCCCTTGGCCTCTTCGCCGCGGTCACCGTTGGGAATGCCCAACGTGTCCAGTTGCGCCAGCGCATCGCGCCACTGCTGCGGCGCGACGTAAAAACCTAGATGGGGTCCGGGAATTTTCCGGCTCATCGGATACCCCTTGGGACCGAAAGCGGTTTCGGTGAGCAGCAAATATTGGCCGCTGCCCATGCGCATGCTCGCTTGCGACCGATGGGATTTTGGCTCTTCGCCACGGCCAAGCAATTCGAAACCCAACACCGCTTGATAAAACTTGATCGATTCGTCCAACTTGGGCGCTTCCAATTCCAAATAGCCCACGCCAGTCAGCCGCTGCCCCGTCACCGGCGTGCTTTGGCCATCCACGCTCGGCACATAGATGGCAAAATTGTTGCCCGCCGGGTCGGCGAAAAACAGCGTCGTGACGGCGAACGGGTGGCTGTTTTTCTGCGGCCCTTCGAAGGTGATTTTCCAGCGCGCCAGAGCGTCGATCACCTCTTCGATGCCATGCTTGGTGGTGGTGAACGAGTAAGTCGGCGCACCGCGGGTGGCAATCGCTTGGCCGCGTTCGGTCTTTTGCAGATAGACGCCGATGCGCTTGCCGGCGATGTCCATGAAGGTATGCGGCCCGAGGCTCTGGGATTTGACGTTGAGACCGTTGCGCTTGACGATTTTGCCGCCGAACACGTCGACGTAAAAATCCTCGGCGACGACAATATCGTTGACCGGCACGACGAAATGATCGAAACCTTGCACTAACATGGGAGCCTCCAGGAAATAAGCGATTTTCATCCCCTATCAAGGATCGGCGGCAATTTCGAGTCGGCGCCGTGACTTCAGCGGCTAACTCCGCCTTGACAACCCAACAACGCTCCAGTTACATGAAGAGCGATAAATCTTGAGGAGGCTAACCATGACTGCCGATTTCGAAGATCACTGTTGGAAAGACATCGTCACTCCGGAAATTTTAACCACCTACAGCGCCTACCGGCGCGAAACCTTCATTGGCCAGCGGCCGGCGCTACTGGCCATCGATCTCTACAACCTCGCCTACCAAGGCGGCGCCAAAGAGCCCCATGAATTGATCGACACCTACAAGAGCTCCTGCGGCGTCTACGCCCATAACGCCATCAAGCCGACCCAAGAACTGTTCGCCCTGGCGCGCAGTCTTAAAATACCCGTCTTCTACACCACCACCGAGACGCGCAAAGAAGCCAAGCCCGAAGCGATCTACGCGACCAACCGCCAGCGGGTGAAGATCGATCCCGAAGCCTTCGAGATCAAGGAAGAGTTCAAACCCCAGCCCGGCGACGTGGTAATCTTCAAGGAGCGCGCCAGCGGTTTCTTCGGCACGCCGTTGGTGGCGCACTTGACCCAGCTCGGCTGCGACAGCTTGATCGTCTGCGGCGAAAGCACCAGCGGCTGCGTGCGCGCCAGCTGCGTCGACGGCTACTCCCTCGGCTACCATGTCTCCATCGTCGAAGAATGCGTCTTCGACCGCAGCCAACTGTCGCATAAGGTCAACCTCTTCGACATGCATCACAAATACACCGATGTCATGAAGCTCGAAGAGGTGAAGGAAAAAATTCGCCAAGAGCGACCAAGACAGAAATAACCCGGTCTGTCGCTCAGTTTAACACCGTCGCATCAAGTCATCAGCGGAAACATCCACCATGCCTTACAGTACATCCAACGGTTTAAAAATTTACTACGAAGTCGCCGGCGAAGGCATGCCATTCATCATGGTCCATGCCAACCCCTTCGACCATAACTTGTGGATGTACCAGATCGCCCACTTCTCGACCCATTTCAAAGTCGTAGCTATCGACATCCGCGGCTACGGCCGCTCAGACAAGCCGGAAACGCCGTTCACTCTCAAGGACATGGCCGACGACGTCCTCGGCGTGTGCCGGGAATTGCATATATCCGAAGCGATCCTCGGCGGCGTCAGCGTCGGCTCGGGGATGGCGATCCTGTTGGGGCTCGATCATCCGGAACTTTTCAAGGCGATCATTCTGGTCGGCGGCAGCAGCGGTCCCGGCGGCTCCATCGACGAGCGTATTCATGGCTATACTCAAGTTGGAATCGAGAAATATCACATTCAACATCTGCGCGAGTTGGTGGCGCCGGACTTCGCCAACTCCAAGTTGGGCAAGTATCTACTCAACACCTTCGTCGAGCGCGATCCCACGCTGTCGGGCGAATCCATCGGCCAAATCTTTCGCGCCCGCGGCGGCCTCGATATGACCCCAAGGCTGGCGACCATGAAAGTGCCGACTCTAGTGGTCAACGGCGAGTACGACAACTCGCTGGCCGGCGGTAAGAAGACCGCGTCCTTGATCCCCGGCGCCGTGCACCGCGTGCTGCCCAAAACCGGCCACGCCTGCAACATCGAAGACCCGGCGACCTTCGACGACTTCGTGATCGAGTTTCTGCGCGCGAATAAATTGATGCCTTCAGCTCCAAGCAGCTGACGGTTTTCACCACGAAGACACGAAGGGCACGAAGGTTTCGGACAAATTCGCTTCCGGCCCTTGGATTCTTCGTGTCTCCTTCGAAAAGACATGTGTGCTGATGATCTGGGCAACGACAAGTCTCTCCGGTTTCGTCATACCCGCGAAAGCGGGTATCCAGGTTAATTCGGTGCAGAACAAACCTGGATTCCCGCCTGCGCGGGAATGACGAACTAGATTAGCACTTCCTATGGAGAGAAAACCTCCATAGTCATTGTCTGTGGACGGACGTAAGCTCACGAACCCTTCGTGGTGAATGGAATTTCTCTCTCTCCTCGATGTACAGAACTGGAACCGACATGCTATAGAAATTACCATTCTAGCCGACGAGGATCTCCCATGGCCGTCAACATCGACAAACTAAAAAACATGGCACCGCCCAAGGGCATGGAATTTCACATCGCCAAGGTCGGCCATGTGGTGCTGCAAGTCGCTGATCTCGAGCGCGCCACGGAATTTTACACCAACGTTCTCGGCTTCAAAGTTTCCGACGTCTATCCCGACGATATGATGGCCGGCGGCATGGTGTTTTTGCGCTGCAACACCGATCATCATTGTCTGGCGCTAGTCGGCCAGGGCGACGGCACAAATAGCAACCGCGAGCTGCATCACCTCGCCTTCGAAGTGCCGACGCTGGCCGAAGTGCTGCGGGCGCGCGACCGGTTGCGGCAATTTAACACCAAGATCGATTTCGAAGGCCGGCGCCGCGCCGGCTGCCAGATTGCTGTCGAGTTCCGCGACCCGGATAACAATTCGCTGGAAATCTACTGGGGCGTCGACCAAGTGGGCAGCGACGGCGCCGTCCGACCGGCCAACCAATGGCACGGCGTAAAATCTTTGGACGAAGCGATTGCTAACCCGGTGCCGGGGCAAGACACCCATATTCCCGGCGCACCAAAGCCGTAACCGTAAATTGACTCAGCGCCCAAAGGAGCGCGGACATTCTTGTCCGCGATTGAGCGCGGCTTAGAAAGCCCGCGCTCCCGTGAATAACCGTAAAATATCCCCAGCTCGACAAACCCAAGAATAGCCAGCTGCATGACTTCCGCCGCCACCTCCCTCGAAGACATCATCCGCTCCTCCACTCATGCACTAGTCATCGGAGTCGGCGGCGGCGGGGATGTCGCCGGCGCGCTAGCGGCGGCGCGTTTTTTTGAATTCTGCGGCCTGCGCTTTACCCTCGGCGGTTTGTCCTGGGAGCGCAACGTCTACGATCCCATCCCTGGCCCGCGCAAGCTGAGCGAAACCAAGAACGTCAGAGTCCTCCATGAGTTCGCCTGGATGGCGAACTCGCAAAGCCAGACCAGCACCGGCGTGCCCTTCGCCGAAACCAAGATGGCGGCGGCCATCGGCCAAGAAGTTTTGCTTATCGACATCAACGGTGGGGTCGCGGGCGTGGTGGCCGGCTTGGAAGTCGCCATGAAAACTCTCGGCGCCGATCTGCTGGTCGGCCTCGATGTCGGCGGCGATTCCTTGGCGGAAGGCTATGAGCCGGGCCTGCGCAGTCCGCTTGCCGACTCGATCATGCTCGCGGCCTTTGCCGAATTGGAACGGCGCGGCCAACGCACCATCTGGGGAGTGTTCGGTTACGGCAGCGATGGCGAACTAACCGTCGACGAGATCGAGTTGGCTCTCAGCAAACTCGGCGCCGCTGGCGGCCTACTCGGCGGCTGGTCACTGACGCCGAAGATCGCCGCGGAGCTGGAACAAATCATCAAGACCGTGCCGACCGAAGCCAGCGCATTGCCAGTGCAATGCTTTCGCGGTGCCTGGGGAAATCATGACATCCGCCGCGGTGAGCGTCATGTAAAACTAACCCCACTCACCGCCCTGACTTTTTTCATGGCAACGACGACACTCTATGATACCCTCGCCCGGCCCGCTCAGGCCTTGCGGTCAAGTGCGTCGCTGGACAAAGCCAACGACGCGCTCCACGCCATCGGCATCCGCACCGAACTGGACTACGAACGGGATTGGTACCGAAACATGATCCAACAAGGCATGCAGCCGTGATCGAAAAATTCTTCGGCGATTTGCAGCGGGACGCGATCATTCTCATGACCTCGCGGGGTGTGCGCGCCTTCGCGTTTTCCTATTTGAGCGTGGTCTTCACAATTTACCTGAGCCAGTTGGGCTACACGACCATGACCGTGGGGCTGGTGGTCACCATCGCATACGCCAGTGGCGCGGTGTTGACCGCTTTGTGGGGTTTTCTCGCCGACCGCTACGGCCGCAAGAACATTCTCATGCTCTTGGCACTGCTGACCATCGTGTCGAACGTCATCTATATTTTTTTCGATCATATCATTTTCATCGTCATGGCGGTAATCATCGCCAATGTCGGCGCCGGCGGCTCCGGCGCCGGCGGCCAGGGCGGCGGCCCCATGAGCCCGGTGGAGCAGGCGCTCCTCGCCGAGAAATGCTCGGCGGAAAATCGCAACAAAGTTTTCGCCGCCAACGCCTTCGTCGGTTCGATGATGGGATCGCTCGGCGCGCTGGTGAGCGGCCTGCCGCAATATTTGCAAGAGACCCACCACTGGCAAGCGATTCCGTCCTACAAGCCGCTGTTCGCCTTGACCATCGTTTTTAGCTGCGTGCTGATCTTTGCCTACTCGCGTATCGACGAGCACCATGTCTACCAGAAGCGTGAGAAGAAAAATTACGCTACCAAGGCCAATAAGTTCGTTTTGAAAATGTCGCTCTTGGGCATGATCGACAATTTCGGCGGCGGCTTGATCAGTCCGCTCATGTCCTACTGGTTTTTCCTGCGCTATGGCGTCGAGTTGAAGTCACTGGGTTTGATGTTTTTTCTCTCCTACTTTCTCGCCGCCATGTCGTTTCTGAGCGCGCCGCTCATCGCGCGCAGGATCGGCGTCGTGCGCACCATGGCATTTTCCCATGGCCTAGCATCCCTCACCTGGCTGTGTTTGCCGTTTGCGCCGACCTTCACCGTCGCGGCGACGTTGACGATCATCCGTTCCTATCTCGCCTACATGGACAGTCCGCTGCGCAGCTCGTTCATCATGGGTGTGGTCCGCCCCGAAGACCGCGGCTCCGCTGCCGGCTTGACCACCCTGTCGCGCCATGTGCCGGTGACCATCAGTCCGACACTGTCAGCCTATCTGATGCAGTCCTTCGCCCTCAACGTGCCGATCTGGATCGGCGGCTCGCTGCAACTATTCCACGACTGCGTTTTTTATTTCATGTTCCGCGACGTCAAACCGCCAGAAGAGCAAGGCGGCCAGGCGCAAGTAGCCAAAGTGTAAACCATGGAAATCCTCCGTAACCTCCACCGCGATGCCAAGTTATTGATGGCTTCCCGCGGTATTCGCGCCTTCGCGTTTTCCTATCTAAATATCGTCTTCGCCATCTATCTCGACCGCCTGGGCTACACGCCAGTGACTATCGGCGTGGTTTACTCGGTGGCCTATCTGAGCGGCGCCGTGTTGACCGCCCTATGGGGTTATCTGTCGGACCGTTACGGGCGCAGGAAGATCCTCATGCTGCTGGCGCTATTGACGATCGTCTCCAACGCCATCTTCGTGTTTTTTAGCAGCCTGTTTTTCATCCTGCTGGCGGTGATCATCGCCAACGTCGGCGCCGGTGGATCGGCCGGCGGCGGTTCCGGCGGCGGCCCGTTCAATCCGGTGGAAGAAGCGTTACTCGCCGAGAAATGCCAGCCGGAAAACCGCACGCAGATTTTCGGCTTGAATGCCTTTTTCGGTTCGGTGATGGGCTCCTTGGGCGCTTTAGCCGCCGGCGTGCCGCAGTTTCTTCAGGAGCGCTGGGGCTGGGATTCGGTTGGCTCCTACAAGCCGCTGTTCATCCTGACGATCTTTTTCAGCTTCGTCCTGTTATGGGTCTACAGCGCCATCGACGAACAGCACCAGCCCAAACTTGCCCGCCAGAAAGTCTCCAAAGCCACCGGCGTGTTCGTTACCAAGATGTCGATCTTAGCCTTCGTCGACAACTTCGGCGCCGGCATGGCCGGGGGGCTAGTCTCCTATTGGTTTTTTCTCCGCTTCGGCGTCGAGCTCAAATCTCTAGGCTTGCTGTTTTTCGTTTCCAACTTTCTCGCCGCGTTATCGTTCCTAAGCGCGCCGATCATCGCCCGCTGGATCGGCCTGGTGAAAACCATGGCCTTCTCCCATGGCCTGGCCTCGCTGATTTACATCGCGATTCCGTTCGCGCCGACCTTTTTCACCGCCGCGACCCTGATGGCGCTGCGCTCCTTCGTCGCCTATATGGACAATCCGCTGCGCGCCTCGTTCACCATGGCGATGGTGCAGTCGAGCGAACGCGGTTCCGCCGCCGGCGTCACTAGCCTGGCCCGCGTCGTCCCCTACGGCATCAGCCCGACGATCTCGACCTACCTCATGCAAAGTGTCTCGCTGACCCTGCCGCTCTTCATCGGCGGCGGACTGCAATTGGTCAACGACGTGGTCTTCTATTTAATGTTCCGCCATGTCCGGCCGCCCGAAGAGATCGACCGGAAATGGTAATTGAATTCCATCGGCCACTAACGACTGGTTGCAATTCGCGCCTATGTTAAATCCATCGCGCCGACAATTCCTCATGGCAACCGCCGGAGCCCTCTGGTCGCTGGCTAAGACCGCGACGGCCGCCGCGCAATCGCCGCAGGGCCAACTGCGCCGCTGGATAGAAGCCGCCTTCGAGATGAAACGGCGCGCCGAATCCGCCGGCGATCAACCCTATGGCGCGGTGGTCGTGCTCGACGACACACTGATCGGCGAGGGACCGAGCCGGGTGATCCAGCGCGGCGATTGGAACGCCCACGCCGAACGCGAAGCGATCGCCGATGCCCAGCAGCGTTTGGGGCGCAATGATCTATCCGGCGCCATCCTCTACTCCACCTCCAGGCCATGCAGCCGCTGCGAAGCCACAGCCGCGACAGCGAAGATCGCCCGCATGATTCACGGCGCCGGACTTAACGACGCCGGCAAACCGCAAGCGTAATCGCCCGCCATGAAATCGACCGCCACCCCGTAAGACGGGTAGAACGAAGCGAAACCCATCATTCACTCGCCCAGGGAAATTTTCTTGCCATGACGAACCCGGCCGCGCTAAAAGATATTCATTCACTTCCCAAAAGGAGTTACCCATGAGCCCGCGCAATGTTTTGCTTAGCGTCATCGCCGCCATCGCGATCTCCGCCGTCAATGCACCGGCCGCCGACACGATCACCGTGGCCCTTACCGCCAAGGCGTTTCAATACACGATTCTTCCGGTCGCCCAGGAGCGCGGCTACATGAAGGAAGAAGGGATCGACATGAAGCTCACCTACATGCAGGCGGGACCGAGCTTGCAGGCGGTGTTGGCCGGCAGCGCGCAGTTCTCCGGCGCCGGCAGCAGCGCGCTGGTGGGAATTTCCAAAGGCAACGCGCCGCTGAAGACCGTGTTGGCGCTCAACGATCAAGTCCTGCAATGGGTGGTCGCCCGGCCTAATATCGCCGGCCCAGCCGATCTCAAAGGCAAGCGCATCGCCACCGCCGGCGTGGCGTCCTTGGGAACTTTCATGCTGCGCCAACTCCTCGCGAGCAAATATGGCATCGACGGCAAGGACTTAGTCTTCATGGATCCCGGACCGCTCAACCGCTTGCCCTCGCTCATGTCGGGCGCCGCCGATGCCGCCATCGTCAGCGCCGAGGAGCGTTACCAGGCGGTGGAGCAAGGCATGAAAGACTTTATGTATCTGGGCAAGGAGTTGAAAAATTCCTGGGGCACCATCGCCACCTCGGACAAGTTTCTCAAGGAACAACCCAAACAAATGCTCGGCTTCGCCCGCGCCATCATCAAGTCGTTACGCTACTTTCGCCAGGATCGCGAAGGTGCCATCGCCGCCGCGGTCAAGTTCACCGAGTCCGACCGCGCGCTGGTGAGCCGTATGTACGACGACATGGTCAAGTCGTTCACCGCCGCCGGCCATGTCGACGACGAAACGCAGAGAAACGACCTCGCCATCGTCAAGCTGGTCGCCGAAGTCAGCGAAGTAGTGCCCAACAACAAAGCTTACGATTTCAGCGCCGCGCGCCAGGCCGAAGCGCAGTTGAACAAACAGGGCTGGAAACCTTGAGCCAGGGCCGCGCCACCATTTCTCGCGCGACCGAAGCGAAAAGTTTGTCCATCCGATGACATTTTGGCGTGCGAAGATCGCCGGCGCTCTGGGTTTGACCGGAGCGCACCGCTGAACCGCGGGGAAGCCTCCTTGGCGCGTGAAAAAACTTGACAAGCTGGCGGTAAATCGCGAGGATACTCACCAACAAATGGACAAATCTCCGTTAACCCAAGCGCTGACCGCGCTGCACCAGCGCCAAAGTAATCCGATCCTAGCTCTCATCACGGTGCTGCTAATTGGCGCCGGCTGCTCTTCCTCTGAGCCAATCAAAGCCGGCATGTTCTCACCACCGCAGTCGCTCAGCGGCACGGTGGTGCCGGCATCGGCCCGTTCGCTCTCCTCCATGGAAGCGATCAGCCGTGGCGTCGCCGCGGTGACGCCGCCGGGCGCGCCGTTGCAAGATGTTTATTATCAATTCGACAGTGTCGAGCTCGAAGGCGAAGCGCTGGAAATTTTGAAAAGCAACGCCGCCTGGTTAAAAGCCAACCCGAAGGCGCGCGTCGAAGTCGAAGGCCACTGCGACGACGTCGGCTCGGCCGAATACAATCTCGCGCTCGGCGCCAAACGGGCCCAGACCGCCAAGGACTTTCTCGTCAACCAAGGCATCGCCGCCGAGCGCTTGGTGACCATCAGCTACGGCAAAGAAGCCCCCACCTGCTTCGAGCTCACCGAACCATGCCGCGTGCGCAACCGCCGCGCCCGCTTCGTAATGTTCACCGAACTGCCGACCTCCTAGGAGGTTCGGAAGATCAACCACAAAGAGCACAAAGTACACAAAGCGCGCGCAACGCGCGGGAAAACCCTTTGTGACCTTTGTGCTCTTTGTGGTTAAAGAATCCGATCTTCACTCATAGCCGATCGCCGTGACCACCGGGGTGGCGGCGGCTTTTTTGGCTGGGCCGTAGCCGGCCAGGAGACAGAGCACCACCGTCGCGCTGACCACCAGGGCGGCGACATCGTAGGGATAGTAGAACTGAAACGTCCAGCCGGTGAGCAGTTTGGTGTTGTAGACTACATGGTGATAGGCCATCACGCTGCCGGCCAACAAGCCAAGTAATCCGCCGATCAAACCCATCCAGCCGGCTTCCATAACAATGATCCGGCGCACCTGCGACTGGGTGGCGCCGATGGCACGCAAGACGCCGATCTCGCGGCTCCGGTCGAGGATCGACGCCAAGAGCGTATTGATGACGCTGAAGATCGCCACCACCAGAGCGACGATTTCAACGGCATAGTTGACCACAAACGACTGCTCCATGATGCGCAAGACCGCGTCTTTGAGCTCGCGGTGGGTACTGATGAACAGCTGGTACTGGTCGCCGTAGCCAGCTTTGATTTGTTGCACCAGCGCCGCCATGTCGGCGCCCGGCTCCAACCATAAATCGAAGGCGTCGACCAGCTCATCGCGCCAATATTTTTTATAGAGCGCGCGGTCGATCAGCACGCTGCCGATGTCGGACGAATAATCGATATAGATCCCCAGCACTGTGAAACTTACCGGCCCCGACGGCGTGACCAATTCGATTTTATCGCCCACCTGGGCGCCGAAGCGGGTTTGAAAACTCTCGCTCACCACCGCGCCTTTGCCTTGGGCCATTTCACGCAGCACGCGGGCGCCGTCGCCCTGGGCCATCGGCAAGGTGCGCACCGGCGCCGAAAGGGCGGCGGAAAACGATTCGACGACGATGGGCCGGCCCTGATAGTTAGCGCGCACCAAGCGGTAGAGATCGACGATCTTGACGCCGGGCAGCGCGCGCAGCCCGGCGGCCGGTTCTTCATGCAACGAGACGTTGCGCGGCCCGGCGGTGCGCGCGCCCGAGCTGATGATGATATCGGCGGTGACCATCTGGTCGACCCAAGCGAGCAAGGAACCGCGCACGCTGTTGACGAAGGCGGCGATGGTGAAGATCGCCGCCAGGCTGATGATCATGGTCGCCACGGTGATCCCCGAGCGCAGCGGATTGCGCCGCAGGCTGTCCGCAGCCAGTCGCGTCTCAACCCAAGACACTCCCGGCAGCGCCAGCGTCCAGCGCCATAACCATTGAGCCGCGTAGCGCACGATCAGCGGCGCGAAAAACGCCAAGCCGAGGAGAAAAATCAACATGCCGATGACGCCGACGCTGAACTGGCGCACCGCGCCGGTGAGATGAGGCGCGAGCACAACCAGCAATGGCGCGATCGATAAGCACAGCACGCCCAAGCGCGTCGCCCAGGATTTCTTGGCGGCGAACACCGGCCGCCACACCGCTTGGCGGGCATTTTCCAACGGACTGATGGCCAGCGCCTCGATGGCCGGATGCAACGCCGCCAACAGGGCAACGCCGATGGCGCTGGCCAGCGCAATGACCAACTCGCGCGCCGACAAACCGCTGCCCGACAAGCCGATGGAGGAAAATAGATTGCGCACGGTTTGGCCCACCGCGACCAACGCGCCTTGAGCCAACAACCAACCTAACAGACAACCGATGAGCGCGCCGACCAGCGCCAGGATCAGTGCCTCGGCGACGATCAAGCGGAGTAATTCCGCGCGCCGCATGCCCAGGCAGCGCAGCGTGCCGATCTCGCGCTTGCGCTGAACGATGGACACCGCCACCGTGTTGTAGATGAGAAAAAAGCCGACGAACAAGGCGATCAAACTGACGAAGAACAGTCCGACGCGAAACGATGTCAGTAACGACTCGATCTGCTCGCCGCGCTTTTTCGGCCGCTCGACCTCGGCTGCGCCGGCCAAGCGCTGGCGCAGCCGCGCTTGCACGGTTTCGACTGTGCTGCCGGTCTCGACGGTGAGGTCGACGATGTCGAGCTTGCCTTCCTTGCCAAACGCCAACTGCGCCACCGGCATATCCATCAAGGCGAAGTTGCCGCCGAACACCCGCGCCGTGCCCTCTTCTTTGAGCAGCGCGCGAATCACATAGCTCTGCTTGCCCCGGCTGGTGTTGAGGACGACGGTCGAACCGGCGGCCAAGCCGCGCCGGCGGGCGAAGGATTCAGTGACCGCGATGGAATCGGCCTGAGCGATAAAATCCAGCGCCTGGTCAAAGGCAAAGCCGTCGCCGGCGAACTGGTGTTCGCGCATGGTGAAATCGGTGAGCAGATCGACGCCGTAAATATACAAACGCTCACCGCGCTCGCCGCTCACCGGCAAAAATCCATCCACCGCCGCCGCGACATCGAGCACACCGTCAGTATCGCGCACCAGTGCCAGCACGCGCTCGTCCATGCCGCTCTCGCTGTTGGAAACTTGCAGCACCGCCTTGCCAGCGATCTGCTCGATGGTCGACTGAAACGAAGTAGTCAGCGCCCGATTGACCAACGCGATGGCGACAATCACCGCCACCCCCAACGCCATGCCGAGAAAAGTCAGAAACGTGCGCAAGCGATGATGGCGCAAATGACGCCAGGAGATCGTGTTTAGCAGTCGCAACATTTGTCGCTTTCGCTCTAAGCCGTGGAATTGCTATTCGCTTGCCGTGATCGTTGCTCGTGCCCGTTGGTCGTGCTCGTCGCTCGTGTTCGTGCTCGGATCCGGACGAACACGAGCCACGATCACGATTACGATCATTCTTCTTTTTCGACCCGCCCATCGCGCAAATAAATCCGCCGCTCAGCATAGCCCGCCGCTTCCTCGCTATGGGTGACCATGACGATGGTGCAGCCATCTTGGCGATTGACCTGGCGTAGCAAGTCGAGGATCGCCAGACCGTTTTTCGAATCCAGATTACCGGTCGGTTCGTCGGCGAGCAGGATCGGCGGGTTAAACGCCAGAGCGCGGGCGATGGCGACCCGTTGGATCTCGCCGCCGGAAAGCTCTTCGGGCAGATGCTGGCGGCGATGCTCAAGGCCGACCTTGGCGAGTAGCGCCGCCGCGCGGGCGTCGGCTTCAGCTTTGCCGCGGCCATCAAGGACGAAGGGCAAGGCGATGTTTTCCGCCGCGGTCAGCGTCGGCAGCAAATTGAAAAATTGAAAGATGAACCCGATGCGGCTGCGGCGAAACAGTGTCACTTGATCGTCCGACATCTGGCCGATCAAGCGGTTGTCGACCAACAGCTCGCCGCTGGTCGGCCGGTCCAGGCCGCCAATTAAATGCAGCAGCGTGCTCTTCCCCGAACCGCTCTGGCCCATCACCGCGGTAAACGCGCCCTGGGGGATCTCCAGGGTCACGCCGGCCAGCGCGGTGATCCGGTTATCGCCCTGTTGATAGAACTTGCAAACGTCAGTGCAGCGAATCATGCGGTGGGTAATCAGCAGAACATCTGAATGGTCGGCACAACCAGGGCGCTGGCGGTTATTTGTTGGTCATTTTCTAACGCAATGAGATTGGCGCTCACGGCATCGATCAAAGCATCGACGTTGACGCCGAGATAGACCGGACTATAGGATGCAAGCTTGTCGATACCCATGCGCCAGAGCTTCAACGCCCCCGCCGGCACACCTTGCTCCAGCTTGTAATAACCGGCGGCGATCTGAATGATCCCCTGATAAAAGCGCCGCTCCTCGCCGTGCTCTTCGAGCCAAATCTCTTCGAGGGTCTCATGGCACTCGAAGTAGAGCCCGCTGTTGAACTCCTCGATGCCCTTAATGAACCGCGGATCGTCTTGTAGTTCCATAATCGTTGCAACCATTACTGCCTGATTGAAAGCAACCTCGGAATGTCTCTCGCAAAGGCGCAAAGACGCAAAGTTCGGAATTCATAAATGGGAATATTCCGAATCCGATCTTCCCTCTGTGCTCTCTGTGCCCTCTGTGGTGAAATTCCTATTCCGACCTTCCCGCCCTGCGCGTCTTCGTGGTGAAGAGTCTTTCCACCCTAGCGTTGCCGCTCCCGACTCTTTGTGGTTAAGTTGTGCCACTTTGATTACCGAATACAATTCACAACCTACCCCGAAAACCGAACTAGAGCTAGATATCGACCGGCTTTCCTACGGCCCCTATGGCATCGGCCGCAGCGACGGCAAGGCGATCATGGTGCCGCACAGCGCGCCGGGCGACCGGGTGATCGCCCGGCTAATCGAAACCAAAGAGCGCTACGCGGTCGGCGAGATCGTCACCGTCGTCACGCCGTCGGCGCTACGCCAGATCCCGGCTTGTCCCTATGTCGGCGACTGCGGCGGCTGCACCTGGCAACATATCGGCTACCCGGAACAACTCAAAGCCAAACAGCAGAGCGTCGCCGACGCTCTGCGCCGTATCGGCAAGCTCGACAATTTCGATCTCAAGCCGATCATCGCTTCGCCCAGCGCGGAGCATTACCGCCGGCGCATTCGCCTGCAAGTGAGCGCGGTGAAACGGCTGGGCTTTTTCAGCGGCGGCTCGCACCATGTGGTGGAGATCGACAACTGCCTGATCGCCGCCGAGCCGCTGAGCGCGGCGATCGCGCCACTGCGAACTTGGCTCGACAAAATTGCCGCCACCATCGATCATATCGAGATCGCCAGCGGTGACGAGCCCGGCCAGACCGTCGTCATCGCCGCGGCCAACGACCGGTTGAACAGCAGCGACGAAGCGCTGTGCGCCAAGCTCGCCAGCAGTCCCAACGCCATCGACGGCGTCATCGTTCAAGCCGGCGAGTGGCGCAAAACCTGGGGCCAGCCAGCGATCGCCGTCCAGTTGCAAGACGATTTAGCGCTCAAACTTGACGCCGATACGTTCACCCAGGTCAACGCCGCGGCCAACCGCTTGATGCTTCGCGAACTGATGAGCGCCGCAGGCTTCGCCAAAGCCGATCGCGTCCTGGAACTCTACGCCGGCGCCGGCAACTTCACCCTGGCCATGGCCAAACAAGCTGGCGAAATCACCGCCGTTGAAGGCTCGCGCAGCGCCGTCGCCAGCGGCAAACTCAACGGCCAGCGCAACGGTATCGACAACATCCGCTGGAATTGCGCGCCGGTGCCGCGCGCGCTGGCGCAGTTGAAGCAGCAACGGCAAACTTTTAACAAGATCGTCCTCGACCCGCCGCGCATCGGCGCCAAAGGCATCGAAGCCGACATCGCCGCCCTGGGCGCAGCGAAGATTTTCTACATCTCGTGCAACCCGACCACCCTGGCGCGCGATCTCGCCGCCCTCAGCCAGAGCGGCTTCAAACTCCAGTCCGTGCAACCGATTGACTTTTTTCCCCACACCTTTCATGTAGAGACGTTGGCGGTGATGACCCGATAAGGAGAAAACCCATGGCGAAAGTGTTTTCCGTCGGCGTAACATTATTCGCGCTTTGCTTTAGTGCCCGGGCGGCAAGCGCCGCCGCCGCGCCCGAGCGTTTGACCGGCCTGCACTCGGCCCAAGTGCTGTCGCAATCCATGCCGTGGATCGCTCAGGAAGCCGGGCTGTTCAAGAAATACGATCTCGACTTTCGCTTGGTATTTATTTCCTCATCGCCGGTGGCCACCGCGGCAACTCTGAGCGGCGACGCCGAGATCGGCGTCACCGGCGCCATCGGCAACGTGCGCGCGTTTGTCCAGGGCTCCACCGACTTGGTGTTCATCGCCGGCATGAAAAACATTCTCACTCACAATCTGCTCGCCAAAGCCGATATCCGCCGGCCGGAAGATCTGCGCGGCAAGAAAGTCGGCGTCGGCCGCTTCGGCGGCAACACCCATTATTTCGTCATTCAGGCGCTCAAACGGTTGGGCATGGACGCGACCAAAGATATTCAAACCATCCAGACCGGCGGCTCGCCGGAAACCGTCGCCGCCCTGGTCGCCGGCAACGTCGATGCAGCGGCGATTGTCGCGCCGGGAGATTTCGTCGCCGCCTCCAAGGGATTTCGCTACGTCATCAATGGTCCGGAGATGCGCATCCCCTACGGTGCCACCGCCGTGGTGACGCTGCGCTCGCTGATCGCCAAGCGCGGTCCGGCCATCGGCCGCTTCATGCGCGCCATGGCCGAAGCCTCGAAGATCCTGCACAACGACAAAGCCTTCGTCTACAAAGTGCTGGGCAAATACATGCGCCTCACCGACACCAAGGTGCTCGACGCTTCGTACCAATCCGAAGTGCCAGCCATGGAGCAGCGGCTGGAAATCCATGAGGCCGCGCTGCAAGCGTCGCTGGACGAGATCGCGCCACTCGACGCCCGCGCCAAGACCATCAAACCGGCGGAGATGATCGACCGGCGCTACTTGGTGGAGTTGGAGAAGGCCGGCCTATTCAAATAAGCGCTAAGGAGCTAAGCATCATGCCGCACACAGCCATCGACATTCACCACCACTACGTGCCGCAACAATTGATCGACGAGACCAAGAAGCATGGCAAGGCGCTGGGCGTCGAAGTCGCCGACGACAAAGGCAGCTGGTCGCTGTCCTTTGACGGCAGCAAACCGCACCGTTTGCAGCCACCGATCTTCGACGTCAACGGCCATTTGGACATCATGGCGAAGGGACAGATTGGCGTCGCCACGCTGGAGGCCAATACAAATAGTTTAGGCTACCGCTTGAACGGTGCCCAGGGCGAAGCCTGGTGCAACCTCTACAACGACTGCACCAACCTATTGGCCAAAGCGCAGCCCGAGCGCTTCATCGGCATGGCGGTGGTGCCGCTCCAAGACGGCGCGCGCGCTGCAAGAGTCTTGGAACATGCCATTGTCGACTTGAAATTCCGCGGCGCCTTCATCGGCACCAACGTCAACGGACAATATTATAATACCGACGCCTTCGATCCCTTCTGGGCCAAAGCCCAGGAGTTGGACATCATGATCGTCATGCACCCCGAACATATCGCCGGCGCGGAAAGAATGAACGAGTACGGTTTGAACGCCGTCTGTGGCAATCCCGCCGACTCGACGCTGTCCTTGGGCTACATGTTCTACAGCGGCCTGTTCGATCGTTTTCCCAATCTGAAAATCTGCGCGCTCCACGGCGGCGGCTTCCTGCCCTTTCACCTCGGCAGGTTTAATAAAGAATTCGAAACCGGCAAGAAAACCCGCCCGGCCCAAGCGAAAAATCCCCCCAGCGCCTATCTGAAAAATCTCTACTTCGACACCCTGGTCTACGACGTCGACACGCTGGAATATCTCAAAGCCAAAGTCGGCACCGACAAACTCATGGTCGGCACCGATTATCCCTACACGCTCGGCGACTGGATGGCGGTGGAGACGGTGCAGAAGCTGAAATGTTCCGAGGCGGACAAAGAAGCGATCTTGGTGGGCAACGCCAAGCGGTTACTGAAGTTGTAAAGCAGTTGGCGATAGCCAGTCGTCCGCGTTGCCCTCACCCTAGCCCTCTCCCATCAGAATGGGCGAGGGGACAAAAACTGGAACTATTGGAACAGGTTCAAATGTTTAACAGTTTTTTCGCATTCAAATAATAAATCTTATCTTTGTCCGCCGCCGGCACATCCAACTCCTGCAACGTTTTCAAAGTCATCGGATAAAACTGGTCGTCCTGTCCGGCGCGTCCATGGGGATAGTCAGCGCCGAAGAGAATTTGTTCCGCCGATTATCATGATGCGATCCTTATCGCGATATGATCACTGGTAGAGTTTTTGCACGAACCCTTCCTTCTCGATCTCGTCGATCAAGCTCATGTCGACGAACTCAGTAGCGCTTCTCTGGCCGGCGTTGATCGAGCTAAGAATATTTTTGATCCCCTCCAGCTCCGTGCGCGGCGTGCGCGGCAGGCGTTTGGCGAAGAATTCGTAAGTGCCATCGATGGCTTCGGCATCGGCGATTTGTAAATATTTGCGCAGGATCTTCAAACTGCCTTCTTTGTTGGTTTTGACGTAATGCATCGACTCAATCTGGCCTTTGAGAAAGGCTTTGATCGCGCCGCGGTTTTGCTGCAACTCAGCGCGGGTGACGATGTTCGAGGTATTGGTGAAATAGCCATAGTCGGCGACATCCGCCAACACGTTCATGCCAAGTTTGCGCGCCTGATAAATCTCCGGGTAGGACTGCACGGTGGCATCCACCCGCTTGTTCATCAGCGCCGCCATGCGCGCTGAGGTGCCGCCGGTGGGCAGCATGGTGATTTCCTTGGGATCGATCTTCCAGGCCTTGAGCGCCATATAGATCGCGGCATCGTTGGAGCCGCCGAAGCGGTTGATGCCGATGACTTTGCCGCGAAGCTGCTGCGGCTCCTTGATCTCCGGACGAGAAATGATTTGCAAAGGTAAACGGTTCTCAAGTGTGGCAACGATCGCCAACGGTGCGTTTTGCACAGCCGCCAACAACGCCGAAGACGCCGCGGTCTGGGTCAATTGCAAGCTACCGCCGAGGATCGCCTGAATATTCGGCGTCCCCGCCGCGATCATGATGATCTCCAAGTCGACGCCTTGCTTCTTGCCGAAACCGAGCTCCCGGTTGACCCAGAGCGGCAACTGATAACCGGCAGTGCCGCCGTAACTCACCCGGTAGCGCAGGGCTTCGGCAGCCTCGCAGATCGACTGGATCGATCCACAAGCGAGCACACACACAATCGCCCAAATCGCAGGCTTTCGAAAATATCGCATCATCTTCATGAACTTCCCTTTGACACCGACCACCGGAGCAATAAATAAACCGACAACGAACCCTAGCCGATGGCGACTTGTCGCGTCAAGAACGTTTTCCTACTGTCTCTTCGGCCTTGTGCATGGCGGAAAGTGAAAGTATTCTTGACCGGTATGGAGGGACAAGTATGAATCAAGCAGCCGACATAGGTTCACTCATCGTGCTCACTCCGGAGGTTCGATCTGGCAGAGCGAGGATTGCCGGCACCGGTGTCACCGTGCGCCGCATCGTTGAGTGGTATAAGGCGGGTTTAAGCCCTGAAGAAATCGCCAACGAGATCGGCCATCTAAATTTAGCGCAGGTCTTCGCCGCGCTGGCCTACTACCACGCGAATCGGCAGGAAATAGAAACCGATATCGCACTTGAAAATGAACTGGCTGAGCACCTGGAGGCTAAACCAGCATCCGTCAATGATTTTGGCTCGTGAAGATCCGACTCTACTTGGAGGAAGACTCCATGACCCATGCTCTAGTCCGGGGACTACGTGCACGCGGCGTCGATGTAACTACTGCATTAGAGCAAGGAATGATCGAACGGCCAGACGAAGCGCATTTTATCTTCGCAGCCCAAGCAAACCGAACTCTATACAGTTTCAACGTCGGCGATTTCTACCATCTACACGGTAAATTCCTCGCCGAAAATCGACAACACACTGGGTTGATTCTCAGTCGCCAGCAACAATTCACCGTTGGCGAACAGTTACGCCGCCTGCTCAGGCTCATCGCGACGGTCCCTGCCGAAGAGATGAAGAATCGCGTCGAGTTTTTAAGCGCTTGGGGTTAAGAGCCCGAGCTGTGTCGAATTCATGAATCGAAATTTCCAGTTAACCGAAACAACGTTGCTGTAGCTCGCCCCGCAGTTTCCGCGCCGTCACTCACCGAATAATCCTACTCGCGCGCGCCAACACCTCGGGCGGGATTGTCACGCCGATCTGCTTGGCGGTTTTCAAGTTGATCACGAACTCGAACTTCATCGGCTGCTCCACCGGCAGGTCGGCGGGCTTGGTGCCTTTGAGAATTCTGTCCACGTAATACGCGGCGCGCTTTAACTGATCGGTTTCGTTGGATGAATAAGACACGAGGCCGCCAGCTTCTACGAAACCACTTGCGTCGAACATTGAAGGCAGGCGGATCTTGATCGCCAGTTCTGTGATTTGCTTTTCGTAACGATTCATTACGGAACTCCCAATCGTGATGAGCGCGCCCGCGCGCCCCTTGGCCGCAGATTGAAATGCGGCTTTGAAATCAGGGTTCGCGTCCGGTAATTCGAGGGATTGAAGCCGTATCTTCAGAGCGCGCGCCGCAGCCTCATACTCTTTAAACGCAATAGCCGGACCTGGACCTCTCGGATCCCAAAGGACTCCGACGCGTGAGATCCCTGGGACCACCTCCTTGAGCAATTCAAGGCGTTTTCCATTTAGTTCCCGGGTAAAATTTGTGAGCCCCGTTATGTTTCCGCCCGGTCGTGCCAAGCTATCGATTACCCCTTCCACGACTGGATCACCAGAAGTCATCATAACAATGGGGATCGTCGTGGTCGCCTGCTTGGCCGCGCGGATCGATGTTAGAGTTCTTACGATAAGAACGTTGACCTTGAGTTGCACAAGCTCGGCAACGAGGCCTGGAACCCTGTCCTGTTGCCCCTCAATATAACGAAACTCAATGTGAATGTTTTTCCCCTCAATATAGCCGAGATCTTGCAGCGCCTGCCGAAATGTCTCAACGCGAGTCCCAGCACCGCCGGGGGTGGCAGTCGTTGACAAATACCCGATCGAGGGAATCTTTGCCGGCTGCTGCGCCTCAGCGAAAGAAGCCGTCGTAAAAACTATGCTTACCAATACTGAGACTAGGTATTTCAACTTCAAGGCTATCCTCCGATGCTTGGCTGACTACGACCGCTGACTTCGATCATGAATCCCCGCGCCCGCCATGTAATGCCGCATCTTCAGCGAATAATCTTGGTCGCCCGCGCCAACACCTCGGGCGGTATCGCCAGGCCGATCTGCTTGGCGGTTTTCAAATTGATCACAAACTCAAAATTCATCGGCTGCTCCACCGGCAGGTCAGCGGGCTTGGTGCCTTTCAGAATTTTATCGACGAGGACCGCCACACGACGGTAGCTTTCAGTGCGGTTCTGCGCGTATGATACAAGACAGCCTGAGTTGGTCCACGCCGTCCCATCACAGATTGCCGGCAGTCGATGCTTTGCGGCTAGGTCGATGAGCGCTTTTCGGTGCGAGTTCGTGAAAGGATTGCGGGATATGACAAGCGCGTCGGCGCGGTCCCTGGCCATCGCTGCATAGGCGCTCTGGAACTGGTTAGCCTGTTGCACTTCGCTTGGTTGAATCTTCAACCCCAAAGCGCGGGCCGCAACCTCCAACTCGCTTAATTCATCTTTCTCGTGCGGCTGGTGAAGGAAGGCGACGCGTGCCGCCCGCGGAACGATCTCCTTGAGAATTTCCAACCGTTTGCCATTGAGGTCCAGCGAAATACTCGTCGACCCTGTGATGTTACCACCGGGACGAGCAAGACTTGCGACCAAGCCCCGTCCGACGAGATCGCCAGCACTGGCCACAACGATGGGAATCGTCGTGGTCGCGTTCTTAAGCGCGCGGGCGGGTTGCGTTCCCGCAGTTATAATGACATCGGGATTTAGCCTAACTAGTTCCCCTGCGAGTTCGGGAAGTCGATCCGTATCACCTTTAGCAAAGCGCCATTCAATGACCAGATTCTGGCCGTCGATGTATCCAAGTTCCCGCAGCCCTAGTCGTATTGTCTCCTCGCGTTCATCGATACCCCCTTCACCACTAAGATAACCAATCCTATAAGTCTTCGCCCGCTGCTGTGCACCAACGAACCAAGCATTTGCCAGGAAGAAACCAACCAGCAACCCACCAAGGTACTTCTTGTTCATGCGTTTTCCCTCTTACTCACGCCTTCTTCACCGGATCACCCGATCCGCCCGCACCAGCACATTCGGCGGAACCGTCACGCCGATCTGCTTGGCGGCTTTGAGATTGACGACAAAATCGAACTTCATCGGCTGCTCGATCGGCAGGTCGGCGGGCATTCTTCCTTTGAGAATCTTATCCACATAGGTCGCGGCGCGGCGGTACAAGTCCGCGATCGACGTGCCGTAGGACATCAGCCCGCCTTCCTCGACAAATTGTCCGGTTGGATAGATTCCCGGCAGGCGATGTTTGAGTGCGAGTTCGACAATTCGCTTCGAGTTCAGTGTGACGAGCGGCGACAAAATTATCACGATCGCTTGGTCGCGGGCCTTGGTCATTGCTCGGAACGCGCGGTCGATGTCATCGGCCGACTTTATTTCCAGCGGATGCAAATGTACGGACAAAGCTTTGGCGGCCTTTTCGGTTTCTTTCAACTGGATATCCGCTTCGCGGTCGCGCGGACTCCATAGCGCCGCGACGCGGCTTTTTTTGGGAAAGGATTCTTTAAGCAGCTCAAGCCGCTTAACGCTCAGGTCGAATGGCATCACGGTCAAGCCCGTGACGTTTCCGCCAGGCTTGGCCAAGCTGTCAGCAAGCCCGGTCGCCAGTGGATTGCCAGAGGTCATGACGATCGGCAGCGTTTGGGTAACCCGTCGAGCCGCCAGGGCACTGATCGTAGCGGTGGTGACGATGACATCGACTTTCTCACGCACGAGCTCGGCGGCGAGATCGGCGAGCCGCTCTTGATTGCCTTCGGCGTAGCGGTATTCGAGGATGATGTTTTGGCCTTCCGTGTAGCCCCGTTCGCGTAGACCTTGCTTGAACGATTCCAAATGCGGCTGGTCCTTGCCGCCGATGAAAAGAATGCCGATGCGCGGCAGTTTACCTGCCTGCTGCGCGCCGGTGAAACTCGCGCTCGTTGTCAGAACCGCCATCGCCAGAAAAGAAAGAAATAGATTCTTAGTCACAGATTGCCTCTCTTCCCATCATCCAATAAGGTCGCCGGGCACTGTCGGTTATCAACTTCGAGCATGAATCCCCGCACCCGTCACATAGTCGTATAGATTCGCCACGTTCAACTGCATCACCCGCGGCGCCATGCCGTCTTGCTCGACGTCCATCGGATAGCGGTCGGTGAGCGCCGTCAAATTAGCGACGCATTCCTGCTTGGTCATCCCACGGCCGACGGCGCCGCGCACATAGCCGACCCATTCCTCAAGAAAGCCGCCCTGTTCCTGCAAATAACTCTTCCCGCACACCGGGCCATGGCCGGGAACAAAAGTATCTTCGCGCAGCCCACGCAAGGCTTCCAGCGACTTGAGCCACTCCTCCGGCTGCCCTTCTTGTATCCAGGTCTGGACCTGGCAGAAAATATTGTCGCTGGTGAACGTCACGCCCTCCTCTTCGACCACCACCGCGGCTTGGTACGGCGTATGCCCAGGCATGTGGATCATGCGGAAGGTGTGGTTGCCAACATGCAGCTTCATCTCACTCTCGAAAGTGATCACCGGCGCGTTGGCGCGGTAATTCTCCAGCAGCGGCGCCTCTTGCGGCCCGAAAGACGACACCCGCTTCACATGCTCGCCCATGTCGGTGCCCAGAATGCGCGCACGCACGCCGGCATGGGCGACCACCGGAACATCGAAGAAGCCGTTGCCGGTCCAATGATCGCCATGGGGCTCGGTGTTGATGATGTAGCGCAGCTTGCCGCGCCGCTCGATCTCGGCCTTCAAACGCACCGCGTCGCTCGGTTTATGCGGCGTGTCGATCAGCACCAGCCCGTCCGAAGTCGCCACGATGCCATGGTTGGCGCCCTTCTGCTGGGTCTCAATGAACACGTTACTTGTCAGCTGCTGCATAGATCACCCTTTTGGAATCATTCCGGAAAAAAGATTATCTCTCGCAAAGGCGCTAAGACGCTAAGTTCGGAAAGGTTGTCATTTCGACCGGAGGGAGAAATCTCTCTTCCGTTTCTCGCCTCCGATCCGAATGACGGGCGGAGCCCGTCACTTTGCGCCTTCGCGCCTTTGCGGGAGATACTCCGAGTAGAGGCAATTTTTTCTTTGAGTCCTTTGCGTTCTTTGCGGCCAACACTCCCAATCTTCAATCTTTATGGCCGAGTTCACGCGCCACTTGCAAGGCGATGCGCGCGTCCGCGAGATCTTCGAAGATGAACTTGCGGTCACTGAAACGCCCCTGGGATTGGATGCCCTTCACAATATTTTCCATCCCGACGCGCGTCGGCACACCACTGCCAGCCCAGGCGTAAGCCATCAGCTCCTGGGTGCGCTGCGCGCTGTCTTGATCCATCTTCATCATCTTGACGATGAACTCGGCGGCGCGCTCTTTGGAACTGAGCAACAACTCCTTGGCTTCCTGCAACGCCTTGATGACGCGGCGCACTTGATCGGGCTTGCTGGTCAAAGTCCGGGTCAGCGTCGTCAAGCCGCCCACCGGCATTTCGACATGGGCGCCGATGTCGAGAACTTTACTGAAGCCCCGCTTGAGCAGGACAAACAGCACCGGTGGATCGACGATCATGGCGTCGACGCCCTTGGACTCCATGGCCCGCAGGTGCTGCTGCGGCCCCAGGCCGACAACCACGAAGTCTTTTGGGTTCGCGCCGATTTTCTCGAGCGCCATGGTGAACGCGGTGTGGGTGGTCGCGCCCAAGCCGCTGACGCCGATGCGCTTACCGCGCAGATCTTGCAGCGACTTGAACTCCGGCTGGGCGATGACGTTGTAGATCAAGCGATTGGCGACGATCCACACCGCCCGCGACGGACTCCCCGCCATGGTCGCACTCACCGACCCCGGCCCGACGCCGGCGACATAATCCAACTCACCGGCATTGAGCGCCACCGCGGAAAGTTGCGAGGTTAGCAAGAGAACTTCGGCTTGCACGCCGTTCTTAGCGAACATGCCAAGATCGCGCGCGGCCAAGAGCGGCATGCTGCTGAGCGACAGGCCGATGTAGCCGATGCGAATTTTTTCTTGTCCCGATGCCGCTGTCGAGAGTAGGAGTATCGCAAATAATGCGTATAAAAGGATTGGTCTCATGGAGAAGTGTCCGATTGACCTCGCGCCAAGCTCGCCAAGACCGCAAAGGTAAATTTTTTAAACTTCCTTTCTTTGCGTCCTTTGCGCGAGATATTCTTTGTTCCCTCCGAGGCTGCGCCGCAACTCCGCCGTCGCCGCGATATTCAACTGGAATCTCCGTCCGTGCTGCTCGATCTCCACACCATACTCATCGCGCGCCGCGGCCAACGACACATAGCCCGAGCGCACGTCGGCGAGGACGCGCGCGGGATCGCGCTCGATGGCGTTCCAAAAGCCGCCGCCGCCGCCGACTTCGATCAAGAACCCGTCGCCTTCATTCAAGCCGACAATGCCCGGGGTCTTGCCGGTTTTCATGGTCTCAGACTCACCGTCCTTGCGCACCACGGTGAAGCGATTGGCGAGCGCGTCCTTGCCGCCATACAAACCCCAGGGCGGGCACAGCGCCCGCTCCATGGCCGACAGCACGCTGCCCGGCGACAGCAAGCGAACTTCCTGGGACACGCCGAGGCCACCGCGAAACTTTCCCGGCCCGCCGGAGTCCTGGCGCAGCTTGCGGTAGGAGACGAATATCGGCGCCCGCCCCTCGCCCGCTTCCACCGGTGTGTTGTGGGTATCGCCGTCGTTGATGCAAAAGGTCGCGTTTTGGCCATCGCGATCCGACAGCGCGCCCCAGCCGCCGCCCGACAGCATGGGCGGGAAGTGAAACGACCGGCCGGTCTTGGGATCGAGACCGAAGGTGCGCGGCGCCGCCAAGTCGGCGTGATGGCCGGCCAGCACGTTGTCCGGACAGGCCTGCGCCAAGGCTTTGAAGATCGTATCCGCCACCGTCATCGGCACGGTCATCCAGGTGCGCACCGGCGCCGGCTTGGTGGCGCTGACAATGCGCCCCGGCGGCAGATTTATTTTCAACGGCCGGAACGATCCTTCGTTGATCGGCAAGAGTAGCGGCGTGGTGAGAAATTTGAACGCCACTTCCGACGCCGAGCGCCCCGCCGTCGCCCCGGAATTATACGGCCCGGCGACCTGCGGACTGACGCCGCTGAGATCGACGGTCATCTCGTCGGCCGTCACGGTAACGCGAATCTTGATCGGAATCGGCTTGCCGATGTTGACGCCGTCGTCGTCCATGAACGACTCGGCCAGATATTCGCCATCGGGAATTTTCGCCACCGCGGCGCGCGCGAGCTTTTCGCTCTGGTTGAAGATCAGTTCGATCGATTGTTTGAACGTCGCCGCCCCGTAGCGTTCGATCAACCGGCTCACCCGCCGCTCACCGGTGCGGATCGCGGCGATCTGGGCGCGAAAGTCGCCCATCGCGAAGTGCGGCAGCCGGCAATTGCTACGGATGATCTCGGTGAGCTCCATGTCCTGCTCGCCGCGCTTGAAGATTTTCACGAAGGGCATCTGCAACCCCTCGGAGAAAATATCCCGCGTGACACTTCCTAATACGCCGCCGACATCCTGCCAGTGGCCCATGGACGACGAGAACGCGATCAGCTCGCCGTCATGAAAAATCGGCAGCGAGAAAATCATGTGGTTCAAATGGCTGCCCATTACCTGCGGGTCGTTGGTGAGCAGGATATCGCCGGGGTGAATATTTTCTTTGCCCCAATGGGCGAGCTTGGCCTTGACCGCGTCGGACAGACCGCGAATAAACATCGGCAAGCCGAGCCCGATGGAGATGGTATTGCCGTCGGCGTCGAACAAGCCGACGGTGAAATCCTCCGCCTCGTAGATGATCATGTTGTAGGCGGTGCGCATGAGATTGGTCTTCATCTCATCGGTGATCGCGACCACGGAGCTGCGGATCACCTCGGCGGTGAAGGCGTCCACCGCGGCCTCGCAAGACGAGGAATTCACGATTTCAGATTCCATATTCCAAATTCACGGATAGCCGGCACACTCTGCCCAATCCGTCATTCCCGCGCACGCGGGAATCCAGGTTCAAACCGTCCTAAACGATCTCATCGCACAAATCTTTCCACTGCGGATTGTTCTCTTCGATCAACTCCAGCTTCCAGGCGCGATTCCATTTCTTCAACTGTTTCTCCCGCGCAATAGCTGCCAGCATATCGCCGACTAACTCATAGTAAACCAAACGATGCACTCCGTACTTTTTCGTAAACCCATCAACCGCACCGGATCGATGCTCATGCAACCGTTTCAGCAGGTCGCTGGTGACACCGATATAAAGTGTGCCGTTTGGTTTACTGGCTAGAATATATACAGCTGGCTGCCTATCCATGACAAACCTGGATTCCCGTTTTCACGGGAATGACGGACCCAGACACCGACTCGCAATATCTCGCCACTCACGATTCTTTTTATGGAATTTGTAATATGAAATCTGACATTCATCATGCACCGTCTCCGAGGTACATGATGAGATGCCCATACTCGTTCACCGTCACCCGGTCGCCGGGCTCGACCACCGTGGTCGACGCGGTCTCTTCGATTATCGCTGGGCCGGAAATAACATTGCCGTGGAGCAGCTGGGCGCGGTCGTAGACTGGCGCTGAGAGCGAGCCGGCGCCGTCGAAGTTGACCGAGCGTTCGCCGCGGCGAGCCGCGGCTGGCGGCGTGGCGGCGCCTTTGGCGATCTGGGGGAATACCGGTTTGGTCAAGCGGCCGATGGCGGAGACGCGCAGGCTGACGATATCGGCGGACTCTTCCGGGGCGCTGTGGCTGTAGCGCAGGTCGTGGGCCGCGTCGAAGCGCCGCTTTACTTCAGCGCGGGCCGCTTCGTCGCCGACGTTGGCCGGCATCCCCACAGCCACTGCGTGTTCCTGGCCGACGTAGCGCATGTCGGCGGCGCGCTCGAAGGCGATGCGGTCGAGCGCGATGCCGGAGTCGAGTAAGGCCTGGCGCCCTTCGTCTTCCAGAGCTCTGAACTGCGCTTCCAAATCGCTCATCGCTAGATCGTCCAAGCGCTCGAACAGCGTCTGGACATAGTCGCGGCGCAGGTCGGCCATCAGCATACCGAGGGCGGAGAAATGGCCCGGCGCGTTGGGAATGATAATCTTGCCGATGGACAATTCCTTGGCCACCGACGCCGAGTGCAGCGGCCCGCCGCCGCCGTAAGCAACTAGCGTGAAATCGCGCGGATCGAGACCGCGCTCCAAGGTCACATGGCGCACCGCGTTGGCCATCGCCGAGGTCGCCACTTGCAACATGCCAGCGGCGGCGCGCTCCAGCGACACGTTCAAAGGCGCGGCGAGCTTTTCCGCCAATGCCGTTTGCGCCGCGGCGCGGTCCAAGCGCATCTCGCCGCCGAGAAAATTCTCCGGCGACAAGCGGCCGAGCACGACATTGGCGTCGGTCACCGTCGGTTCGGTGCCGCCGCGGCCGTAACTCGCCGGCCCGGGCTCGGCGCCGGCGCTCTTGGGGCCGACGTGCAAGCCGCCACCTTCGTCGACAAAGGCGATGCTGCCGCCGCCGGTACCGACATCGACAATGTCCAACACCGGGATGCGGATCGCCAAACCTTCGTTGTAGCCGCCAATAAAATAATCCGGCGACAAGCTCGGCTCGCCGCGCCGGATCACGCAGGCCTTGGCCGTGGTCCCGCCCATGTCGAAGGCGATGGCAGCATCGAGCTCAAGTAATTCGCATAGCGCCATGGTGCCAACCACGCCGCCCGCTGGACCCGACTCCATCATCTGGATGCACTGGCGGCGCGCCATCTCGACATCGGACAGGCCGCCGTTAGACTGCATAATCATCAAGCTGCCGGCAAATTTGTTTTGCTTGAGGCGCGCTTCGAGATCGGCCAAATATTGGCTGACTTTGGGACCGACGTAGGCGTTGGCCGCCACCGTCGAAGTGCGCTCGTACTCGCGATACTCGCGCGATAGTTCATGGGACACGCTGACAAACAGTTTGGGATTGGCGGCCAGCAGAACCTCGCGCATGCGTAGCTCATGGGCCGGCGCGCGGTAGGAGTGCAGAAACAGGATCGCCACCGCTTCGAAGCCTTCTTCCTTGATGATCCGCGCCACCTCGCGCGCCTCGGCGTCATCGAAGGGCGTGCGCACTGAGCCGTCGGCGAGCATGCGCTCGGTGATCTCAAAAATATCCTCCCGCGGGATCAGCGGCCGGTGCTTGCGAAAGCGCGGATTGAACGATTCGGGCCGGTTGATCCGGCCGATCTCGTAAACATCGCGGAACCCTTTGGTCGTCACCAGCGCCGTCTTGGCCCCCTTGCGCTCGATCACCGCATTGACGACAACAGTCGAACCGTGGATCAACGTCTCGGTCTCCGGGAAACGCACCGAAGCCTTGACCAAGCCATCGAGCACGCCTTTAGCCAATTCATTGGGCGTCGAAAGCGTTTTCGCCAGCGACAAACCGCTCTTGGCCTCATCGAACACCACTACGTCGGTGAATGTACCGCCTATGTCAACTGCGACTCTCAATGGGCCTCCATGCTAAATCAAAATTGCCGACTTTGCGGACCGGTAATCATCGATGAAAAGAAAAAGACGCACGCCAGACTACCTGCCCACGAGCGTGAAACCGTATTGTTTACTTGCCTCGGAAAAGTGCCGGTCGAACGCAAAAGCTTGCCGGCAGCCGGTCTCTTCCATTAGCCGAAGACTTGAGCAATCAACGACGCCCCAACTTTTATCTCGATAGCGCCAGAAGAGTTGCAACGCTTCGGATTCCACGCGCTCGTTGATTTTAATTAGACTCACCACTGACGGCCGGCAAATGCGCTCCCAAAGCCTGCCTGCCTGATGATATCCCAACTTTGTCTTGACGATGCTCAAAGCCTCGTAAGCCGTCCACGTCGATGTAATGAGCGGAGTTTCAGCACGTAACAAAGTTTGATAGGCGCGTATGCCGTCGGCGTGATAACGGTCCGACCGATTCGCAATGGCTACCCACGCGGAGGCGTCGACGAAGACCGGTTCATTCATTTGTCGCCGCGCAAGTAGGCTCGCATATTCTCAGCGAGGTCCTTCGGGCCAGCGCCGATTCCGGCAATGCCCATGGCCCAGCGAATTTCCTTTGCGTCCCGCTTCACAGGCTTGCCCAGCCGCTTTTTCGCTTGGGCTAAACTCATGGCTGGACTGAGCGCATCGTTGCGCGACGATGCACGACCATAGCGTACGCCTGCTTCCTGGACACGAGGTTCGGTTTTTTCTCGGCGTGCGTTGTGACCCGAATATTTCTTTGCTTTCATACGATGCTCCCAGCCACGCCCTTCATTCTATCAAGGCGAAGTCAGCCGTCAAACCGAGATTCTGGTGAAGTCCAATCCAATCCGATCGTTGAAAACTTGCGCGGCGTCAATTCAGCCAGCGTACCCGATACCAGGACGCCGATGGTCGGCACCTTGCCTAGTCGTTGCGCTTGGACGGATGCACCCAGCCCCAACAAAAGCACGCATCTAACAATGCGATAACGATTCATCCACGCACCTTCCTTGATTCAACCATCTATGACATTTAGACCGAGCTCTGTCTGAGATATGTAATTTGGAATTTGTAATCGCCGAGCCCTACCCGCACCGATGATTGGCGAGAAACTCACCGAGCCAGCGATTCCACGCCAGATCGATCTCATGAAGCGCCACCGCGTGGCGCTGATCGCCAAGCGCGCCGTCGAGCAAAGTGATTACTCGTAAATCGACCTCGGCCAAATGTGGATCGGCGCAGAAGTTGTCGCGCACGACCACCGCTCCGGTCGCTTGCAACTCCGCCAGCGCCTGATCCATCTCGACCTTGCCAAGTTTGAAACGCCGCAACCCGGCGAGCAACTCGGTGGCGAACAGCGCTTTCTTGCCGCGGCCGCTGAGCACTTCGATGACCGACTGCTTGGGACTGGCTGGATCGCTCATTGATTAATTCCAGATTCCAAATTCCATATTCCAAATTTTCGGAAAACCGGAATGCCGACCGACCAATCTGTAATCTGAAATTTGGAATTACTTCACGGCACCTTGTAGCCAAGTTCCCGTGCGACCTCCCGCGCCAGCCGGTCGTCGGCGATTTCTTCAAAGGCCACCTTGCGGTCGGTGAACTGGCCGGCGGCTTGGAGCGATTTAATAATCAGCTCCATGCCCTCGCGGGTCGGCACGCCGCTGCCGCTGACGGTTCTTTTGAGCGCCTCGAAGGTATCTTCGGCGGCTTCCTTGTCGACCTGCAATTGCTTCACTATCATCGCCACGGATTTTTCCTTGGAGCGCAACACCTCCTGCTTCGCCAGCTGCATGGCGCGTAACACCCGGCGCACTTCGTCGGGCCGGTTGCGGATGGTCGACAGCATGGTGGTCAGACCGCCGAGCGGCATCTTGACCTTGGCGCCGACGTCGAGCACTTCGCGAAACTTCTTGCGCTTGGCGTAGAAATCCAACGGCGGATTGAATATCGCCGCGTCCACGGTGCCGGTCTCCAGAGCCGGCAACAGCTGCGGCCCGCCGAGCACGACGTAGACGAAGTTTTTGGGATTCTCGCCGGCCCCTTCAAGGGCGATCTGCAAGGCCACATGGGATGTGCCGCCCAGGCCGGTAATGCCGATCTTCTTACCGCGCAGCTCGCGCAGGGATTGAATCTCCGGCCGCGCCATCAACGAATAGATCAACTGATCCGAGGCGAACCAGACCCCGCGCGATTGCATACCACGCAATGTCGCGCTTACCGAAGCCGGGCCGACGCCGGAAAAATACTGAATCTCGTTGGCCATCAGCGCCATGTTGCCGATTTGCGAGCGAATCTGCACGAGTTCAACATGCAAACCGTTCTCTTCGAAGATTTTCCATTGAATGCCGCCGTACAAGGCCAGGCAACAAATCCCACCGCTCGGATAAGCGATGCGCACACGGGTGAGTTTATCCTGCGCCACAGCACTCGGAGCAAACCCGCCCATCAGACCCAGAGCCACACCGAAGCCAACGATTCTCTTTGCCAACATATCCATAGCTAGCTGGTTTACGTCATCGAAATAGAGCCGTCAATCGACGCTCGGTCAGCGAGTTGACAGACTTTCCCGGCGCGTGTTTACTGCCGGTCATGGTTTTGAAACACATTGTCGTTTTGCTCTGCCTATGCGTATGGAGCGCTCCGGTTTCCGCCCAGTTGAAAAAAGTCCGCTTCTCGGTGGCCGCGCCGTCCATCGCCGAGATGCCGTTCCGCATCGCCCAGATCAAAGGGTTTTACCGCGACGAAGGTCTCGACGTGGAAGTGATCTTCATCCGCGGTGCAGTGGGCATGCAGGCGTTGCTCGGCGGTTCGGTAGACTTCTCCTCGGCATCGGGATCGACCATCGCGGCGGCGGTGCGCGGCATTCCGGTCAAACTGGTCTTCACCGCCTCGGCCAAACCGCAGTTCGACATGGTGGCGTTGAAAGAAATCCGCTCCATCGCCGACTTGAAAGGCAAATACATCGGTATCTCGTCGCGCGGCGGCGCCATCGATCTGCTGACCCAATTGATGGTGCAAAAGCATGGCTTGGTGCCCAACAAAGATGTCACCAGCCTGGTCATCGGCGGCCAGGAAGACACCGTCCTGGCGCTGCGCACCGGCCGCATCGCCGCGGCATTGCTAACCCCGCCGCGCCCGCTGATGCTGGCGCGCGAAGGCTTCAACCGCATCGGTTATTCCGGCGACTACATGCCGACCTACCCGAGCGGCGGCATCGGCGTCACCGACGACACCATCAAGAATAAGCCCAACGAGCTCTACGCCTTCGTCAAAGCCAGCGTGCGCGGTTTACAGTTCGCGCGCCAAAACCGCGCTGAGGGGAAAAAGATCTTGACCGACTATTTCGCGATCAAAGATCCTCAGCTTGCCGATCAATTTTTTGAACTGTACCTGAGCCGCCTGCCGGTGAACGGTTCCGCCGACGAAGCCTGGATGAAAGGGGCCATTGAATTCACCCAGAAAAGTTTAGGCGACGCCGCCAAGGAAGCGACACCGGCACAGGTGTTCGATTTCAGCTTCGTGAATAAGGCGGCAAAACAGTAACGGAGCCGGAGGTTCCTCTCGCAAAGGCGCAAAGACGCCAAGTTCGGAAAAATCCGACTTTCTTAACATCTTTGCGCCTTTGCGAGAGATAATCCGACTCCGAAACTCGCAAGATAACCATGACGACAAAACACACTCCCGTTCTCATCGCCGGCGCCGGGCCGGTGGGCTTGGCGCTGGCCATCGAGCTGGCTTACCGCGACATCCACTGCATCGTCATCGAACAAACCGACGGTTCGGTTGATTTTCCGACCACCAACCTCGCCAACACGCGCACCTGCGAACACCTGCGACGCTGGGGCTTCGCCGATCGCATGCGCTTCGAGTCGGGTTATCCCACCGACTACCCGCGTAATTATTTATTCGTCACGCGCATGGACGGCTTCGAGATCGCCCGCTTCGATCATCCGGCCAACGGCGCGCCCGAGTCGCGCTCACCTTACAGCCCTGAAGGGCGGCTGTGGATTTCCAAGCCCTACTTCGATCCGGTCTTGCGCCAACATGCGTCGAGGTTACCCCAGATTGAAATTCGCTATTTGACCGAATTCAAATCCTTCGAGCAACACGCCGACAAAGTCCTCGCCACCGTGGCCGACGTGAACACCGGCAAGGAAGAGATCATCGAGGCCGATTATCTAGTCGGCTGCGACGGCGGCCGCAGCAACATCCGGCGCGCCCTCGGCATCAAATACGAGGGCGTGTTCTCCCAAGGCATGAACGTCGCCGTGCTGTTCAGCTCACCGTTACTAAATCTCATCAATCATGGTCCGGCGGTGCAGTATCAAATCATCAACGCCCAGATCAACGGCGCCATCGCCGCCGTCGACGGCAAGGAGCTGTGGCGCTTGAACGTGCGCAACGTCTTGCAGGAGCAAATCGATAGCTTGAACGCGCCGGAGAAACTCCGCGCCGCCCTCGGCCCGGACATCCCATTCGAACTCCTCGCCGTGCGCCCCTGGACCGGCCACTGCGTGGTCGCCGAGCGCTATCAGCAAGACCGGGTTTTTCTCGCTGGTGATGCGGCGCATTTGAACTGGCCCGCCGGCGGTTTCGGCATGAACACCGGCGTCGGCGATGCCGTCGATATCGGCTGGAAGCTCGCCGCGGTGCTGCAAGGCTGGGGTGGCGCGAATTTATTGAACAGCTACACCGCCGAGCGCAAACCGATCGCCATGATCAACGTCAATGAGGCCGCCGAGATGCGCGCCAACTTCGACAACCAAACGCCCTTCTCACCGAACATCGGCGACGACAGCGAAGAAGGCCGCGCGCTACGGGTCAAAGCCCACGCCGCAATCATGCGCACGCGAGCGAAAGAATTCCAGCATGACTCCGCCGGCATCGAACTCGGCTACCGCTACGACAACTCGCCGATCTGCGTCGCCGACGGCACGCCGGCGCCGGAGCTCGATCACGGCATCTACGTACCATCTACCTGGCCCGGCGCCCGCGCCCCCCACGCGTGGTTGAACGACGGCCGCTCGACGTTGGATCTTTTCGGCAAGAGCTTTGTCCTGTTGAATTTCACCGGCACGAACACGATCACGATCACGAACGCGGCCAAGGGCGCAAATGTGCCATTAGAAGTTGTGAGTTTGGACGAAGCGAAGTTGCGAGAAATTTACGAACGCGACTTAGTCTTAGTCCGCCCCGACGGCCATGTCGCCTGGCGCGGCGACTCAGTACCTGAAAATGTCAGCGAGATCATCGACAAAGTCCGCGGCGCGATGTAGCAGAATTACCAAGCCGCACCGCTCCGACCTCCTTCCCCTCGACGGGGAAGGAATGAGGAAGGGGTGCCGGGTGATATCTATGCTGTGCGCAGCACCACCGATCGGATCACCCCTATCCCAACCCTTCGACAAACTCAGGGCAGGCTCTTTCCCCGTCAAGGGGAAAGGAACAAGAGAACAACCTGATGAACAAAAGCTTTCGAACCGCGATTTTAGCGACGCTGATAGTAAGCACCATCGCCTCCCCCGCCCCAGCCGCCACTAAAGTCTCCTTTCCCTATACCCCCATCGGCATCGCCAGCTGGCCCTGGTGGATCGCCAGGGACGGCGGCTATTTTGACAAGCATGGCCTCGATGTCGACATGATCTACGTCGGCGCCTCACCGGTGATCGTCCAGGCCATGCTCGGCGGCCAAGCCGGCGTCGGCGCCGGCGGCGGCACGCCGCTGGTCACCAACGTGCTCCAGGGCGGCGACGTCGTCCAAGTCGCGACGATGGTTCCCTACGCGATTCAATCCTTGATCGTGCGCAGCGACATCCGCACGACCAAGGAGTTGGCCGGCAAGAAGATCGGCGTCAGCCGGCTCGGCGCGATTCCCCACTTCACTTTGCAAGCCATCGCCAAGCTCTACAACGTCCAAGGCATCAACGTGGTGCAGACCGGCACCACCGCCCAAGGCTTCGCGACTTTATCTCAGGGTTTGATCGACGGCATTATCACCTCGGCGCCCTTCACCTTTCGTTTGATCAAAGACGGCTACCGCGAGCTGGTGAGTCCGAAGGATTTCAAAAAGCTCAATTTCGAGTTCTTGATCAACGGCTTGGTGGCGCGCCGCTCGTTTGGCGCCAAGAATCGCGAGATCGTGGTGGCGATGATCAAAGCCACCATGGAAGGAACCAAGCGCATGTTTACCGACGAAAAATTCGCCAAGAACATCCTGGCCAAATACACCCGCCAAAACGAAGCCGAGGTGCTCGACCAAAGCTACCGCTTCGCGCTCGACATCATGGTCAAAGACCCGACGGTCACCGCCAGCTCGATCCAACCCATCGTCCAACAAGCCGCCGAGTGGAATCAGATCGACGCCAAGCTGGCCGCGTCAACACCCACCAGCGCCTACTACGACAACAGCTACATCGAGGAGATTAAGAAGTCGGGGTTTTTCGCGCAACTGTGGCGGTGAATGAACCTCCGATCGGCATGACTAATGATCACGGTTCCCGCCCCGACTGCTACCTTCGATAACCCGTGGTTAGCGTTGGCTGGTATTTTCCGCGGGAGACGAGATAGTTTACAAACGCCCCGTTTGTAAGCACCAACAAGGAAATGTTAGTGGAATCTAGCGGGAAATAGAAAGGGCCTGCCGATCAAACGTTCTCCGTCGACACCATATCCATCAACCAACGGAGGTTCGATGAAACTATTTCTTTCTTACGCCCACGAGGATCGCCAGATTGCCATGCGTGCCGCCCAGGCACTCGAAGCTGAAGATCATCGCGTTTTCATCGACGAACACGACCTTCGGCAAGGCGATCCATACAATCAGCGCATTCGCGACGCGATAGAAGACAGTTATGGCTTCGTGTTTCTCATCAGTCCCGATTCGGTTTTGCAAGGTAGATACACCCTGTCCGAACTCGAACAGGCAGTAAAAAAATGGCGGCCAGCCCAAGGGCATATATTTGCGTTCTTCGCTCGCCCGACGACACAACTCCCCGATTGTCTCCCCGCAACAACGATCGAGCGAACGGACGGACCACTTCCGGCCAAAATTGCCGAGGTCATTGCAAAATCTAAATTTGGATCACCACGAAAGGCGAAAATATTGGCCGCACAATCCCTGATTAGGGCAGTCCGATCTCTCGACAACGCCATCCGAGATCACTTTGCCGCTCTTTCTGCGTTTGATTCATCATGGACAACCGACGACCGGAACCAGAGGATTAACAAAGTGGTTGAGTTTGCCAACCGCTCGTTACTGATTGTAGAGGTTCGAGCCGCATATAACGCATTAAAGCCAATGATCACGTGGATGCCCGGAGAAACCGACGAAGTGCTTAGCACCTATCAGCTAGCTGAGTCTTATCTTCGCAACCTAGCAGCCCGTGGTAGAAGTCCGATTTTCACAAAACGCTAGGCATCAGTGCGAGGCGGTGACGAGAGATCATAAATATTCTCCGATCGAGTCCTCGGCGCCGATGAGCAGCGACTTGGTCACGTAGTCGCACCCACAGAGCAAAA
>CAMDBU010000037.1 GCA_945889495.1 Syntrophobacter sp. SbD2
CTGAAAGCGAAGGGTAAACTGTTCAAAGTCGCTCTCATCGCTTGCATGCGCAAGCTGCTCACGATTCTCAATTCTATGATCAAACATAAAACTTGTTGGTCTGATACTTTTCTTCAGAAAGCTTGACTTGCAAGACAGTTGCTACAAAAACAATCCGATTTTGTGCCTTTTGTGCTCTTTGTGGTTAAATCATCCGAATCTTATTCTCTGTGATCTCTGTGCCCTCGGTGGTGAAATTCCGAATCCGAATCACCGACTCAAATCCACCACCACCCGCCCGCGCACACCGCCTTTGAGAATCTTCTCGATCTCGGCCTCTAGCCCTTCGAGTGCCACCTCTTTGACGATGGTCGACAGATCGACGCCCCATTCGCCGGCGAGTTTGGTCCAGGCCATCTGGCGCGCGCGCATGGGGATTTGCACCGAGTCGACGCCCAACAAGCTGACGCCGCGCAGGATGAAGGGAAAGACATTGATATTTAGATCCACCGACATGGCGTTGCCGCAGGCGGCCACCGACGAGCCGTACTTGGCGGTCTTCAATGCCGTGGCCAAAATATTGCCGCCGACGGTGTCGACCACGCCGGCCCAGCGCTCTTTTTGCAGCGGCCGACCCGAGGTGTCGTTGGCTTCGTCGCGCGAGATGATCGCCTTGGCGCCGAGCCCGGTAAGAAAATCCTTTTCACCTTCCTTGCCGGTGGCGGCAACGACGTTGAAACCCAACTTGGCGAGCATCGCCACGGCGAGCGAACCGACACCGCCGGTGGCGCCGGTGACCAACACTTCGCCCGACTCTTTGGTCAAACCGCTGGCCATCAGTCGAATCAGACAAAGCGCAGCGGTGAGGCCCGCCGTGCCGTAACCCATGCTGTCGCGCAGCGACAGCGACGGCGGCACCTTGGTGGCCCAGAGCGCCGGCACGCTGATGTATTGGCCGAAGCCGCCGGAAGTATTCATACCGAAATCGAAGCCGGTCACGGTCACCTGATCGCCGGCGGAAAACATCTTGGTCGTCGAGGTGACGACAATACCCGCAGCGTCGATGCCCGGCGTATGCGGATACTTACGGGTCACGCCCTTGTTGCCGCTGGCCGACAGGGCGTCCTTATAATTTAACGACGAGTACTTCACTTCGATGATCAACTCGCCGGCCGGCAGGTCGCTCAACGACCTCTGCTTGATCTCGCGGACGAAGGTTTTCTCGGCGGTCTCGGAAACCACCAGCGCTTTAAAAGTTTGCGGTAAAGCCATCTATTGATTTCGCTCCTTGGAAAAATGATTACACCAGCGGTATCCAATCCACCGGCAAACTGTCAAGAGGCTGGTAGCAAACTTCAGCCGCCCACGCCGCTTGATTTGACGGCAAAAATCATAGCATTGTCGAACTGGAGGATAATTCCATGGCAGAGAAAAAAACTGGTGGCCTCGAAGGCATCGTAGCCGGCGCGACCTCGATCTCCACGGTCGGCAAGGAAGGCGTGGGTCTCACCTACCGCGGCTACTCGATCGAAGACTTGGCAGCCCATTCGACCTTCGAAGATGTCGCTTACCTAATGCTTTACGGCCGCTTGCCCAAGGCCGATGAACTGGAAGATTACAAAGCCCGGCTGCGCAACCTGCGCAGCCTGCACCCGACCTTGAAGGAAGTGCTCGAACGGATCCCCGCCAGCACTCACCCGATGGATGTGATGCGCACCGGCTGCTCTATGCTCGGCACTTTGGAGCCGGAAAATTCCGGCCGCACCCAGATCGCCGTCGCCAACCGCTTGACCGCCTGCTTCAGCGGCATGCTGCTCTACTGGCACCACTTCGTCACCAGCGGCAAGCGCATCGTCACCGAGACCGACGACGAAGACACCGCCGGCCACTTTCTCCATCTGCTGCACGGCAAGAAGCCCAACGAGCTGCACCGCCGCGCCATCGACGCGTCTTTAATTCTCTACGCCGAACATGAGTACAACGCGTCGACGTTTACCGCGCGCACCATCACCGCGACCCTGGCGGATTTCTACTCGGCGATCACCGGCGGCATCGGCGCCCTGCGCGGACCGCTCCACGGCGGCGCCAACGAAGCGGCGATGGAATTGATCGAACAGTTTTCTTCCGCCGACGACGCCGAAAAAGGCATGATGCAGATGCTGGCGGCGAAAAAACTCGTTATGGGTTTCGGCCATCGCGTTTATAAGCATGCCGATCCGCGCTCCGACGTGATCAAGGCCTGGTCGAAAAAACTCGCCGAGGCCAAAGGTGACATGACGCTTTACCAGGTCTCCGAGCGCATCGAAGAGATCATGCGGCGCGAAAAAAAGATGTTCCCCAATTTGGATTTCTACAGCGCCAGCGCCTACAACATGTGCGGCATCCCGACGGCGATGTTCACGCCGTTGTTTGTGGTCTCGCGCATCACCGGCTGGGCGGCACATATTTTTGAGCAGCGCGCCGACAACCGCCTGATCCGCCCCAACGCCGACTACATCGGCCCGGAACCAAGGCCGTTTGTGGCAGTGGACAAGCGTTAGAATAAAAATGATTAGGAGTATCCACCACGAAGGCACGAAAGACACGAAGGTTTCGGAACTTTACTACTCCGAACTTCGTGTCCTTCGCGTCTTCGTGGTGAAACAATCCGATAAATGAGCACCACTGTCTCGAACATCCGCCCAGAACCGGACAAGTTATTAACTGAACTTGCCGACTACGCGGCGAGCTATGTCCCAACCAGTCACGAAGCGATCGACACGGCGCGCTATAATCTGATCGACACGCTGGGCTGCGGCCTGTTGGCGCTGCGCTTTCCCGAGTGCGCCAAGCATCTCGGCCCGGTGGTTCCCGGCGCCACATTGATCAACGGCGCGCGGGTGCCGGGCACCGATTGGCAGTTGGAGCCGGTGCACGCGGCGTTCAACATCGGCGCCATGATCCGCTGGCTCGACTACAACGACACCTGGCTCGCCGCCGAGTGGGGCCATCCATCGGACAACCTGGGCGGCATCCTGGCGCTGGCCGATTATCTGACGCGGAGCAAGCAGAGAACGTTCACCGTCGGCGATGTCCTGCGGGCGATGATCAAGGCACACGAGATCCAGGGCATCCTGGCGTTGGAGAATAGCTACAACCGCGTCGGTTTGGATCACGTTCTACTAGTCCGCGTCGCCACCGCGGCCGTGGCCACGCAAATGCTCGGCGGCACGAAAGAACAAATCATCAGCGCGCTATCCAACGCCTGGACCGACGGCGGTGCCCTGCGGGTCTACCGCCACGCGCCCAATACCGGACCGCGAAAATCCTGGGCTGCCGGCGACGCCACCAGCCGCGGCGTGCGCTTGGCCTTGATGGCGCTGCAAGGCGAGATGGGCTACCCATCGGCGCTGACGGCGAAGACTTGGGGCTATTATGACGTGTTGTTCAAAGGCAAGCCCTTCACCCTAGGCCGGCCGCTGGGCTCCTACGTGATGGAGAACGTGCTGTTCAAGATTTCTTTTCCCGCCGAGTTTCACGCCCAGACCGCCGTCGAGTGCGCCGTGCAATTGCACGACCGCGTGAAGAACCGCTTGGACGGCATCGACAAAGTCGTCATCACCACCCAAGAGTCGGCGATCCGCATCATCGACAAATCCGGCCCGCTGCATAATCCCGCCGACCGCGATCACTGCATCCAATACATGACCGCCATCGGCTTGATCTTCGGCGAACTCACCGCCGACCACTACGAAGATAAAATCGCCGCCGACCCGCGGGTTGATTTATTACGCGCGAAAATGACCTGCGTCGAAGAGCCACGCTATACCAAGGAATACTTGGACGCCGACAAACGGTCCATCGCCAACGCCGTGCAGGTATTTTTCAAAAACGGCACCAGCACCGACAACGTCGCCGTAGAATACCCAATCGGCCACCGCCGCCGCCGCGCCGAAGGCATGCCGCTGTTGGTAAAGAAGTTCGAAGCGAATCTAGCGTCGCGCTTCGCGCCGGCGCAGTGCGCCGAGATTATGACGTTGTGCAACGATCCGGCGCGGCTAGAGGCGACGGCGGTAGACAAGTTTACAGATATGTTCGTGGCAGAATCACCGAAGTCATCGCTGACCTAACCACCCTCTCCCCTTGCGGGAGAGGGCAAGGGTGAGGGGTAAAATCCATTGGTAACCCTCACCTCGATCCTCTCCCAGAGGGAGAGGAAGCAAGATCGGAGGCACCCGAATGAATGCAAGACAAACCCTCAAACAACTCTTGCAGCGTAACAAACTATTAGTCGCCCCCGGCTGCTTCGACGGCCTGTCCGCCCGGCTGGTCCAAGAAGCCGGCTTCGAGGCGGCCTATCTAAGCGGCGGCGCCGTGGCGCGCAGCATGGGGATTCCCGACATCGGCCTGGTGACGATGTCGGAAAGCATCGAGCGCGCCGTGCAAGTGGTTTCTGCGATCACCATTCCGGTCATCGCCGACGCCGACACCGGCTACGGCAATGCGGTTAACCTGGTGCGCACCGTGCGCGAGTTCGAGCGCGCCGGCGTGTCGGCAATCCACATCGAAGACCAGATCACGCCCAAACGCTGCGGCCACTTGGACGGCAAGGAAGTGATTTCGCTTGAGGAGATGGAGTTGAAACTCAAAGCCGCGCTGGCGGCGCGCAGCGATCCCGACTTCGCGATCATCGCCCGCACCGACGCCCGCGGCGTCAACGGCTTCGAAGACGCGGTCAAACGCGCCAACGCATTCGCCAAGCTGGGCGTCGACGCGATTTTCTTCGAAGCGCCGCAGTCCGAGGAAGAGTTGGCGGAAATCCCCAAGCGCGTGCCCAATATCCCGTTGTTAGTCAACGTCTTCAAAGGCGGCAAGACGCCGATGCTGCCGATGGACCGCTTGGAACAAATCGGCTTCCGCATCGCCATCTATCCGTCGGAAACCCAGCGCGCCGCCATCCACGCCATGCGCACCGCGCTCAGCACGCTCAAGCGCGAAGGGACAACAGAATCTATCGACGCGAATCTGACGACGTTCAAAGACCGCGACAAAGTCGTCGGCCTGGACGATTGGAACAAGATCGAACGGGAATTTATGGCGGTGGAGAGCGGCAAGGAATAACGCCAAGGAAGCGCGGGTTATCCCGCCCACGATAGTGCCGGAGGTCGAGCAGCCGCGACGCTAACCCAACCTGCGATTTCATAATCACAGCTGATACCGCGTGATGTCGAGGGAGCCGTGAAAGACACCGAGGATATCGATGTTGTCGTCGTCTTTGACTAAGTAGGCGATGCGATAGTGGCCGTAAAGAATCATTCGCACATGGCGGTCCGAAGCCCAATAGCGATGCCCCATCAGAGGGAACTTGGCCAGGAGTTGCGCGCGGTCATAGATAGCCTTGACGGCTCCGCGGCAGTTCGATGACTATCGGCGGCAATATAGCCAAAAATTTCTTCGAGCCACTGCTCCGCCTCGACGGTCCAAACTATCTTTGCCATGAGCGGATGCGCCGCCCCATCTCATCGTCCGAGATCACCCAGCTGGCGTCGGAGTCGGCAAGCCCGCGCTGGACCATGATGTGAAAGGACAGCTCGCGGACGATTTCCTCGCGCGAGCTGTCCTCCGGTTGATCGTCGATGAGCTTGACCAGTTCTTCTTTCGGCTTCGACATCGGTCCAGCTCCAAGCTAGCGGGAATTGTCTCACGCTCAAGAAGATCGAGCAAATTAGAAAGTACGCTTCTCACTTCCCCTGCTTCTGCTGCCGCTCCTGCAAACCTTTGAGTAACCGTTGAGCTTGGTCGATATTTCTCTTAGCGCCGTCATGGGCGGGATCGTATTGTAGGGCGCTGCGCCATTCGGCGATGGCGGCGGGGAGTTTTTCTTCACGGAACAGTTGCATGCCTTGGTTGTAGTGTTGCTGCACCAAGCGGGTACGCACTTGGCTTAGGAGAGACGTAACCGCGCCATCCTTCGGATTGACCTTTAGCAATTGATTGGCCGCGTTGTAGGCGTCGAGCAGCTTGTTTTGCTCCATCAGGTTGCGCGCCTGCTGCAGCAACACCGATTGGCGCAGCTCGCTGGCTTCGTTGTTACGCGGGTTTTGGCCGAGAAATCGGTCGACGGTGGAGAGCGCCAGTTGGTAATCGCCGCGCTCCAGCGCTTCGCGCGCCGCGCCCAGCGCTGGATTGGCGTAGAGCCCTTCTTCGGACGACTCGGTTTTGGCCGTGCTCGGCGGCACGGCGCTACCCGGCGTTTTCGCCGTCGCCGCGGGCGGCTCAGGGCGGCCGAACGGCAAGCCCGGGATCTCGGGGATTTTCAACACCGATCCTGGCGCGAGCTTGGGATTGGGCGGCAACTGATTATATTCCCAGATCACCTCGGAGCGCGTGCGGTCGCCGTAATAGAGCTGCGCGATGGCGGTCAGCGAGTCGCCGGCGCGCACGGTGTGATTGACCTGGCGCACTTCGCGCACTTGGGTTTGCAACGCTTCGAAGGCTTCGCGCTGGCCCGGCTCCAAAGCGAGCACGGCGAGAAAATGGTTGCGCGCTTCGAGATGCAGGTTGCGCGCTAGCGCGTCTTTGCCGCGCGCCAAGCGATCGGCAACGCTTTGCTTGATCTGAGCCTCAATCTTACCGCTTTCCGCCAGCGCCACGCCGTCGCGCGGATCGATGGCTAAGGCGACTTTCCAAGCGTCGCTGGCGCCGCGTAGGTTACCCTGTTGCGCCAACGCCTCCGCCTTTTGCCGCTGCGGCGCGATCAAGGCTTCGAAGGCTGACGGGCTCAACGAACCACCCGAACCGGCGGCACAGCCACCGAGGAGCGCCACTGCCGCCAGCAGCGAAATTATTTTACTCTGCCCGTGATCTTTCACTTGATGGTTTCCTGGCTAAACACGCTGAGACTCTTGACGAAGTCCGCCATACTCATCTCCGGGTAAATCTGGATGCGATGAATGCGGTGCGGATCGACGAAGGACTGGCTGCCCTGGCGCCGCACGGTGAACGCCGCGGTGAAACCGCGCTCCTTGGTGCGCCGCGCCACGGTGTCGTCCTGGCGGCCGTAGGGGTAAGCGATGATGTCCGGCGCGTAGCCCAGATATTTTTGGAACAACGCTTTGGGTTGGACCAGTTCAGCTTCCAAGCGCTTGTCATATTCCGCCGCGCCTTCGCCCTGGGCGCGCACCATGTCGCCATGGCTTTTCGAGTGAGATTGAATTGAAAAACCCTCGTCGGATAATTTTTTCAACTCCGGCCAGGTAAAGGCATTACCACCGGCGGCGACATAGTCGGTGTAGACGAACAGCGTCGCCGAAAAACCCAGCTCCTTGAGCACCGGATAGGCGTAGCGCAAAAACGACCGGTAGCCATCGTCGAAAGTAATCAGCACGCTTTTTTTCGGCAGCTGGCGCTGTAAAGAGACAAACTCGACATACTCTTTCAGCGTCACGACCCGGTAACCGTTGGCCTTGAGATAACGCATCTGCTCTTCGAAACCCTTGGCGCCCATGATCATGCGCCCCTTGGCTGCCGGCGCCAGGTCATGGTAGGTCAAGATCGGCACCAACTGGTAGCCAGTTGAAGTAACCCCGGAAAGATTCCACGGCCGCTTGGGAATCGCCACTGACTGACCTGGAGTGAAGCTCGCCGCGCCGTTGAAATCCTCGATCATCCAATCCTTATTGGCGTCGCCCAAAAACTTCGCCGCCAGACTCTGGGGAGTATCGCCGCTCTTGGCGACGATGACGAAATAATCCTCGGACTCAAAAAACTCCCCCGCCGGCCGATCCGCCTGTACCGTAGTTGGCGTGGAAGAAGTCGGCGCCGTCGCGCCGCAGCCGACGAGCAGTAAACCGCATAGTATCAAAGCGAGGGATTTCATAATTCTCTGTCTTTAACTCCACTCTCTATCTGCTGCATCTCTAATCCGCCATGCCGAGGATTTCAAACACCGTGACCGCCTCTTCCCGTCCCTTGACCGTCATCGGCCCGAGACAGCGCGCTTTGACCTGCGCCGCGACATGATCGTAGGTTTCTTGGCTGATCAGAATCTGCCCCGGACCAGCGTTGGACTCGAGCCGGGCGGCCAGGTTCACCCGGTCGCCGATTACCGTGTATTCCATTTGGCTTTCTGTGCCGACCGTCCCAGCCACCGCTTCACCGGCGCTAACGCCGATACCGATGGCGATGGGCGGCTTGCCGCTCGCAATCCGGCGCGCGCTCAGTTCCGCTACTTGAGTTTGCATGGCCACCGCGGTCTTGATCGCGCGCAAGGTATGATCGGCGAAATGCACCGGCGCGCCGAAGATCGCCATCACCGCGTCGCCGAGAAATTTATTGATGCTGCCGTCGTTCTTGATCGTGGTCTCGATCATCAAACTGTAGAACTCATTGAGCGCGGCGACGACTTCCTCCGGCGGTAGCTTCTCCGCCAGCGGCGTGAAACCGCGCAGGTCGCAAAAGATCACCGTCACGTTGCGACGCTCGCCGGTGAGCATGATGCCGTCGGGGCTTTTCAAAATCTCGTCGACCACCTGGCGGGCAACGTAGCTGCTGAAGGCATGCTTGATCTTTTCCTTCTCCTTGAGATTTTTCGCCATCTCGTTGAAGGACTCGGTAAGATCGCCGATTTCATCGCTCGAAGTCACCGGCAGAACCACGTCGAAGTTACCCGCGGCGACGGTTTTGGTTCCCTGGGCGAGTTTGAGCAGCGGCCGGGTCAGGATGATCGCCAGGCCGACCGCGCCAAGCACGCCGCCGAGGATCATCAAGCCAGTGATCCAGATGGTCTGGCCGCGCGCCTTCTCGATGGTCTGGCGAATGGCGCGGTCGCTAAAGCCCAGATAAAGCGCGCCGACGCGCACCTGGCTAAACTCCAACGGCACGGCGAAATCGATGATCTCGCCGCCGGCGGAGTCGTCATAGCTCTGAACCACTGTAACATTGGCCAGCGGTTTCAACCCCAGCGGGCGCTGATATTTCTTGCCGATGGCGGTGAGATCGCCATGGGCGACGATCTTGCCGTCCTCGTCAACCACGATGACGTAGGCGACATCGGCATCCTTGAGGGCGTCGCGCACCAGCAGGCTGAGGGTCAGCTCGTCGCGGGTGACCAAGGGATTTTTCGCGCTGGCGGCCAAATGCTGGGCGATGGTGCTGCCGCGCTTGGTGATCTCACCGCGCAAGCTAACTTTTGCCGAATCCAACAGATAATCGCCCACCAGCACCACCGATAGGACGATCAGCAGCGTGATCAGCAAACTGAGCTTGAGCTTTAACGTTAAACGAAATTTTTTCTTGCTGGAGTCAGCCATGGTTGTCGGTCGAGAGAACGGCAAGTTCAGACAACGAACTTTAGTGAAGCGCGCCAGCGTCGTCAAGGGAGCGCGGCGCGAGATTTACAAATCCAGCGCCATGGCGTGCACCGGGTGACCGCGCACCGCCACCGCCGCCAGCTCGCGGAAACCGTTGCGCCGGTAGAACGGAACCGGCGCCGCACCACAAAATAGATGCACGGCGGGTATCCCGGCGCGCCGCAGATCGTCGCAGTAACGCTGGAGCAGATGAGTGCCGACACCGCTGCGCCGATAGTCCGCGTCGACGTTCATGTGCAAGTGCGCCGGGTGCGAGCGCGGCAGGGCGCGCCGCAACGCCCAGGGAAAACTGCGCAGGGCACTTCTTTCCAACCACAACGCCTGACGCGCGAAACGCCGGCCATATCCGTCATGGCGATAGCGGCCGAAAACACTTTGGCCGATCAGCGGCAAGGCGCAGTGAATGAAATGCCGGCGCGCGAAGCTCACCGTGTCCGGGCAGCCGGTCAAATATCCGACTGCCGCGCCGTTGGCGAAGGCGACGTAAGTCCAATCCGATGCGAGCAAACGATAGGGCTCGATCCAGATCCGGCCAAAGATCTCCCAACGTTCCGCCGGGATCGCCGCGCCGTCGTTGCCGGTGCGGCAGCAAATCTCCCGCACCGCGGTCCACAGCGGCACGGATGTCACGCCATCCGTCAATCGTTCGATTTCGATCTGCTGGTTCATCGCTGTCGGTCAGTCTCAGAGTATTTTGCCGCGCCCAGTCGCTTCAAGCGCGAGCCCCAGGGACGGCTTGCCCTGGCGGATCAATTTTGATTTATATCCACCTTCGAAGCGGCCCGCCCTGCGGGGAGCCGCCCTGGGGAAATGCCGGTCGCATGATTATACCGAACTTCGAGCTCGATATCACAAGCCCAACGGTCGCGGGCGACACCGAGGGCGACGCGCCGTCCGGTCTTATCTGGCAACCAACATTGACGCTGTGGCTGCCGGGGGAAACCGCCAGAGCCGCCAGCGGCGCATCGGCAGCCGAGCCACCGCGCGAACCGGTAGCTGCCGCATCGCGCCTCCTTCCAACGCCCCTGGCGGTGATGCCTGCGACGGTTACTCACGCGGTGCCGTGGCGAGCGCGCTACCACTTGAGTATCGGGTTGCTCCTGCCAGCCAGTGCCGCTGCTTTGTCGTGGCTACCTTGGGAAGAGTTATCGAGCGTCGGTTATTACTTCGTCGGCTTGTTCGCGATCCTGGTCATGATCCTGCTCGGGGCCACCGCCGCCGGGGTCAAGATAATTTGGCATGCCACCAGCCAATCCGTGGTCCGAGGCGGTTCGGCGCTGGGCTGCGGTATCGCGCGCGGCTTTGCTCTGCTCCTGCCGATCGCCGCGAGCCAATTTGCGCTCTTCACTTGCGCGCCGCGACTGATTGAACTGGACCGCATCGCGCAGGGCATCGTTCCCACCGGCAATTACCAGATCGGTGTGACCCAGGATGGCACCGAGCTGGAAATCGACGGTGCCATCGGCATCGGTCTCGGCAAACAAGTTGCCCGATTGCTCGATGCCAATCCGACCATTCAAACCGTACAGATCAACAGTCAGGGCGGCAGCACCCATGAGGCGCGCAAGCTGCGCGACCTGATCGACCGGCATAAGTTGTCGACCGCGACGGCGGACGGCTGCCACAACGAATGCACGCTCGCCTACCTGGCTGGCACGCAGCGACGTCTCGGCGAGGACGCGACCGTGGGATTCGACCGGGAGAGTTCACCGGCGCTACCGCAGTGGGCGCGCTGGCTCGACTACGAACGGGATCGGCGTGACTGGTTAGCGCGCGGGGTGTCGCCGTGGTTCGTCGATCAGGCGCTCGGCGCCCGTGACAGCGGCGGCTGGCAGCCGTCGCGGAGTGAACTCATGGCCGCGCATATCGTCAATCCGGCGCCCGCTATCGTCGTGGCGCCGTCAGTGCAGGAAGTACAGGAAGCGCCGCAAGCCACCGCAAGCGTCGATCGTGAATTGCTCCGCGCGCGGTTATTCGCCTTGCTCAAAGAACGGGAGCCGGAAGGCTATCGACAACTGATCGACGACATACACGCCGGGCTCCAATCGGTGACCAGCGTGCGGGAATTTCAGCCACGCATCCACCCCATGGCCAGGGCGGTGACCTACGAGCGCTTGTCCCACGCGGAAGATACGCTGTTACTCGATCACGCAAAGTTTACTTTAGAGCAGATTTCACTGCTCTATTCCCAAAGCGCCAACGTGTGCAATCGTTACTTCGGCATGGACTGGAGCGGCGCGGTCATCGAAATGGCCAAGTATTTCCCCGAGGAGATGCTCGCCAAAGAAGCCAGCCTCATGGTCGACGTGCTGCGAAGTTCGGCGACGAAGGAATTTCGTCCACCGGCGAAATCGACCATCGAGAGGCGCTGGCAGGCGCTCATGACGCGCATCGCCAAACGCTACGGCGCTCAAGCGGTGCAATTCTTCGAATTCCGCCGGGGCACACCCGACTCCGGCCAAACCTGCCACGTGCTCTATGAATTCTACAATGGGCTCGTCCGCCTGCCGGACCGCGAAGCAGGCGCGCTGTTACGCTACCACTACGGCCAGCTGCGAGCGCGCAGCCTGGCGCCGATAACCAACCAGGCAAGACAAGTCGCGAGCAATTTACCGGCGGCGGTCAATCGTCGATCGGTGCAGTGATCCTCGTGGCAAAGCGATCGCCAAGCGATATTTTTGCTCGATCGCGCGGTTGCACAACCCCAGCAAAACCAGGTTGACGATCCGCCATCGGCGAAACCGCTCGGTGCGAAACGCGCAGGCGTTGCGGACTGGCAAATGCCAACTGGACATCACCGCGCCATTGACATATGAAAGCGTTGTACCGCTAAACGCCCATTGGAGAATCGCCATGGCCTTTAATATTATCGACACCACCATCGAACAGGTTCACGCCGCCTACAAATCCGGCGAACTCAGTTGCCGCCAACTGGTGCAATTATATCTCGACCGCATCGCCGCCTACGACAAGAGCGGACCGGCGATCAACGCGATCATCTCGCTCAACCCCGACGCGCTCCAGGAAGCCGACCGCCTCGACGCGGCGTATAAAGCCAGCGGGCCGGTGGGGGCGCTCCATGGTATTCCAATCATCATGAAGGACCAGGGCGACGCGACGCCGATGCCGACCACTTTGGGCTCGCTGTTGTTCAAAGACTACTATCCCGGCCGTGACTCCTTCGTGGTCGCCAAACTCAAAAAAGCCGGCGCCATCATCATCGGCAAAGCGACTCTCGGCGAGCTCGGCGGCGGCGACACCCATGGCTCGCTATTCGGCTCGACCAAGAACCCCTATGATCTCGAACGCACCGCCGGCGGTTCGTCGGGCGGCTCTGGCGCCAGCGTGTCAGCGAATTTTTGCACCGTCGCGGTGGGCCAGGAAGGGTTCGCGTCGATCCGCCGGCCGTCGACCTGGAACTGCGTCTCGGGCATGCGCCCCACCGCCGGCTTGGTCAGCCGCGGCGGCGTCTACGCGGGCTGGCCGTCGGTCAACGGTTCGCTGGGACCGATGGCGCGCACGGTGACCGATCTGGCCAAGCTGCTCGATAACATGATCGGCTACGATCCGGACGATCCGGTGACCGCCCGCGGCGTCGGTCGAACACCGGAAAGTTTCAGCAAATTTCTCGACGGCAACGGCCTCAAGGCCGCGCGCATCGGCATCCTGCGCGAGTCCATGGGCTATGACGCTGAGCCGGAGTCCGAGGACTTCGCCAAGATCACCGAGGTGTTCGACAAAGCGGTGGCCGATCTCACCAAAGCTGGCGCCGTGATCGTCGATCCCGTCATCATCCCAAATCTGAAAACACTTTTAGCCAAACGCGCCGGCAGCTTCGCCGACGACGAAGAGTCGTTTAGGGAATACTTCAGCCGGAGCGGCAAAATGCCCTACGCCTCGCGCGCCGAGGCGATGAAATCGCCGGACTTCCAGAAGGTCGTCAAGGGCTCGCGCGAACGCTGGGCGCGCTCGCCATCGGATCAAGCCAACTACGAATATTTGAAAGCGCGCGAAGAGCTGATGACCCATTTGTTGGGCGTCATGGCCGAGCACCGCCTCGACGCCATCGTCCACAAGGCGGTGGAGCACCAGCCGACGTTGATCAAGGACGGCGTCAACCCGCCCTACGTCGATCAAAAGGGCGCGCCGCATATAAATACGTTTTTGGTCTACGTGCCGTCGGTGGTGGTGCCGGCGGGATTCACGCGCGACAAATTGCCCGCCGGCATCACCTTTCTCGGCCGCCCCTATGACGATGGCAACATGATCAAATTCGCCTACGCCTACGAGCAGGCGACCAAGCATCGCCAGCCGCCGTCGAGCGTGACCCCGCTGTGAGCCGAGCTCGGCAAATCACCGCCGAGTTGCCATGTCCAAGCCGACTGTTACGGTAGCTCAAAGGTTATGCGCAAGCCGCTGATCATCTATCTGCTACTGCTGCCCATGCTATTAGGCAGTCCAGTGCGAATTGCCGCAGCCGTGAGCGGTATCGGTGCAAGCTCGCCATGGAGTGACGCGCTGGCCGACGTCAGCGAACCCTTTGTCGACGACCACGGCGTCAGCGTCGACAATCTATTTACCGGTTCGCCGCGTTTTCACTCGGTGCCATCCAACATCCTTGCCCAGCTTGGCCTGGTCCAGTGGAGCGGCAAGAATACCGGTCGCTTGATTCAACCGCCGAGATTTCTCCTCAATCTGAGCTTGCTGATCTAAACCCGACACTCCTGGGTTTATTGTCCGCCACACCAACGTCCTTTGCGCTGGCCCTTGCCGATCAGGCAAGCGCTGGCAAGGCAAATTTTACAGGAGTGTATTTATGGGAGATCTTCCAATTGCGATGAAGCTCGCGATCTGGGGTATTCTAGCGCTGACGGTTGTCTATAGCCTATGGGGTATTTATCAGTCGCTGTCGCGGGTTTGACCGGCACTCCCGCGCCGGCAGATTGTTGCTGGCGCGGGACCACATCCCGCCTGATTTCGCCATCCCACAGTGGCGCAGCCGCCCGGTTTGATGCTAATACAAGCGACAAACTGTTTGGGAGGCAGCGATGCAATTTTACCGACTCTACGCCGGCGCCGACGGCCAATCCCATTTCGAACCGTTGGATGGCGCCAAGGCGAATTTTTTCAACGACACCAAGCCCGCCACCAGCCATCTGTTTCGCGATGACTTCGCGCCCCATATCGTCAACTTCCACCGCGCGCCGCGGCGCCGCTGGGTGGTGACCCTCACCGGCAGCGTCAAGATCGGTTTGGGCGATGGTAGCAGCATGACCTTTCATCCCGGCGATGTGTTTCTCGCCGAGGACACCACCGGCCAAGGCCACACCGCGACGCCGACCGATTGGACCCGGCTGTATGTGAATCTCGACTGAGACAAGAACCTTGTGATGGAGTATTGGAGTAGTGGAGTGTTGTCCGGTCTGAACCCAATACTCCATCACTCCATTTCTCCAACACTCCAATTCCCGACGCACTCATGAATGCCCCAAACTCGCACCGCCAAGTCTACTTCGTCGACACCACCGTACGCGACGGTCAACTGAGCCTGTGGGCGTCGAACATGCGCACCTCGATGATGTTGCCGATCGCCGAGCGCCTCGACCGCGCCGGCTTCGAAGCCATCGAGATCATGTCGTCGGCGTTTTACAAAAAATCCGTGCGCGATCTGAAAGACGATCCTTGGGAGCGCATTCGCCTATTGGCGCAGCGGATGAAGCGCACGCCGCTGCGCTCGATCCGCAGCCGCTCCATGCTGGCGTTTCAAGTGAGCCCGCCGGCGATCACCGATCTTTGGTTGGGACGTTTAGCAGCTAACGGCATCCACGAGCTGCGCACCTCCGACCCGTCGAACACGCCAAAGTATTGGCGCGAAGCGGTGGCCGGCGCCAAGCGCGCCGGCTTGAAGACGATCTTGAACATCATCTACTCGATCTCACCCAAACACACCGACGAATATTTCGTGCAGCGTACCCGCGAGGCCGCCAAGCTCGACGTCGAGCGCATCTGCTTCAAGGATCCCGGCGGCTTGTTGACGCCGGAAACGACGCGCCGTCTGGTGCCGCTGATCCAGCGCGAAGCCAACGGTAAATCAGTCGAGTTCCACACCCACTGCAACACCGGACTCGGTTCGCTCTGCTGCTTGGAAGCGATCAAGTTGGGCATCACCTCGATCAACACGGCGATCCCGCCGCTGGCCGACGGCTCGTCCAACCCGTCGCTGTTCAACGTCGCCATGAACGCCCGCGCGTTGGGCTACCAAACCATGATCGACGAGGAGATTTTGCAACCGGTGCGCGATTATCTGACCATGGTAGCCAGGCAAGAGAAACTGCCCATGGGTAAGCCATTGGAATACGACGCCACGCATCCCATGCACCAGGTGCCTGGCGGGATGATTTCCAACTTTCGTTTTCAGCTAGGAAATCTCGGCAAGCTCGATCAACTGCCGGCGGTACTCGAAGAAGTCACCCGGGTGCGCGCCGAGTTCGGCTATCCGATCATGGTAACGCCCTACTCGCAGTTTTTCGGTGTCCAGGCGGCGATCAATGTCATGGTCGGCGAACGTTACAAAGAAGTCACCGACGAGGTGCTGCTCTACGCGTTGGGCTATTGGGGCGAAGAAGAAGCGGCATCCATCGACGCCAATCTGCGCGATCGTTTGGTCGGCAGCCCACGGGCTAAGGAACTAGCAAAGGTCAAAGTCCCCGATATTGGCTTAGTGGAGTTTCGAGAAAAATTTGGCGGCGCTGGCGTCAGCGACGATGACAAGCTATTGAATTTTTTCGCCGGCGCCGAAGCGTTGGCGGCGCTCAAAGCCGCCGGTGCGCCGAAGGATTATGTCAGCTCAACGACGCCGCTGGTGACGCTCATCGAGCAGTTGAGCAAACGCCAGGATTCCAAGCAGGTCTATGTCAAACGGCCAGGCTTTAGTTTGACCATGGCGCGACGGCGCATGGATTGAGGTTAGCGATTGTCGGCGGGCGATAATCCGGCGATCTCGATGGCGCCTTCTTGTGGACCGTCTTCGCGAGTGTCAGCCTCCGCCGCCGCGCAGTTGTCTTCGCGCGGAAAGATCACACCATTTTCCGGCGCCGGGGTCACCATACCGGAGCTACGCAACTCGCAAGTGGCCGCCTCATCCGCCTCCTGAACCTGAATCATCCCAGCCAACACCGGCGACGCGATCAAGGAAAATACCACGGCAAGCACACCAAACACTTTCATAGATTCCCCCATGAACCGTCACTCGGCGCAAAGCCCATGCCCGCGCGAGCGACGACGCAACTTGGCGTGGCGGCGTACTCCAGGGGCATTGCGGGAAACCTTGAGGAGCGAGCCGATGGCAAATTTCGTTAGCGCTGCGCACTTCTGTTGGCCGACCGAGCGACCATCCCGCGGTTGATTTTAACCCGGCGCCCAGGCTAGCTAAATTCGATGCTCCGAATCTGGCGGCCGATTGCGGCCCTGACCATCCTAGTCCTTGCCGTGAGTTTCGACCGCGGCTATGGCCAGGATAAATCCTGGACCTGCGCCAATCAGGAGCCGGGGTGCAAATCCGTATTTATCGTCCACAACTCCTGGCATGCCGCCATCGTCATGGCGAAAAGCGACCTGACTGACAAAGCCATGGCCGAGCTGGCGGAATTTCCCAGCGCCAGTTTTATTGAATTTAGCTGGGGCGATCGGGATTATTTTCCCAATCCCAATGCGGGAGTTTTCAGCGCCGTCAAAGCAGCGCTGTGGTCCGGCGGTAGCGTGATCCATTTGGTCGGCTTTACCGACAGCGTGGCGCGATTTTATCCCGGCGCGACAATTATTGAACTGCGGCTGAGCGCGCTGGCGCATCGTCGCCTGGTCGATTACCTCGACGACACTTTTCTGCGCGACGCGTCGGCGCCGCGCGACCGCGCCGCGCCGGGATTATTTCCCCATAGCCGGTTCTATCCGGCGCGCCGCAAGTTTAGTTTGTTGAGAACTTGTAACACCTGGGTCGCCGAAGCGCTTGAGCAAGCGGGTCTGCCGATCACCGCGCAGTGGGTCATCAGCGCGGGAAATCTGCACAGCCAACTGATCGAAGCTTCGCGCCCGAAGATGGATCGTGTAAACTGAGCGGCGATGTCGAACCGTTGTTGGGTATTGCTCTTATCGGGGTTCATGTTGCTGGTTGCTGGCGCTTGCCAAACGCCGATGAAGACGCCCAGCACCCCAGAGCCGGCGCCGGAATCTTCCACATCACCGCTACCGGCTACAGCACCGCTGACGGGAACTCCGGCGGCGCCGGACAAACCTAAAGAGGTCATCGTCAGACCCGCCATCGAACGCACGCTACCCGAGTCGCTCATCGCCGCGCCAGTCAAAGACTTGGCGTCCCGCGCCATCGACTACGGCACCATGCTGTCGAGCCGCACGGCTAAATCGCCGCCCAGCCGCGGTTGGCAATACCGCCGCAGCCGCGACGGAAAAATCGTCGGCTTCGAGTTTTCCAATCATGGCGGCAATTCGATTCTAACGGCGCGCCGCGATGCGACGCGCAATCAATTTTTCACCCGGGATTTTCAGTTTCGCTTCGACGACCGGGCGCGCCAGGATATCCATTTGATGGTCTCCGACTGGGCGCCCTCGCGCGACCGGGTGTTTCGTCTAAGCGAATTGATGAACAGCTTGATGCATTTTTTTCCGCGCGGCTACCTGCCCGCCATCGTCAACGCCGGTGATCGCAACATCGTCACCCTGCCCACCGGCGAAGAGATCGAATTCGATGCCGTCAGCAATGAGATCCGCGCCGGCGTGCTCACCGAAGCGCCGGTGGATTTGAATCCGGCGTCCGCCGACCGAAAATTTCCCGCCGTCAATTACTTGGGCCAAGGCGTGGTAGTGCGCGCCGACAACCGCGGCGCCGATCCGCGCTTGGGCGCCAAAGCGCTGATCACCAACGGCGCGCCGGCGCCGCTCTGCGAGCAAGCCGGCGGCTGCCGCCAGTGCGAAGTGCCGGCCAAAGAACTCTGGGATCAATCCGGCGCCGTGCGCTTTAAGTTTGCCACCGACCAGGAATTCGACCGCTATCTCACCGCGCGCTGCGCCTTTGGCTTGCCACGCCAGGGCAACGACTTCGCCGTCGCCGCGCCGCCATCGCGTTAGCCGAACGCGATCGCGCCAATTGTCTTGCAATTGCGCCGTAACCCGACTAGGTAAAGATGAAATCACAATTTTCCTAAGGAGAATTTTATGGCGCAACACTTTGTCATCGATGCCGACGGCCACTGTCACGAACCGGAGGGGCCTGCCCTCGCCAAATGGGCGCCCAAGGAATACGCCCACCTGATGCCCAACCGGGTCACCGATAGCGCCGGTTACGGTCATATGATGGTCGAAGGGCGCTTGACCAGCCGGCGCCGCTGGGGTGGCGGTTGGGACCGCGGCGAAGTGTTCGATAAGCGCATCGAGCGCACCAGACCCGGCATGACCGATCCGTTGAAGCGGTTGCCCGACATGGACGAAGAAGGCATCGACGTCGCGGTGATCTTCGGCACCGGCATCGCCTTGATGGTCAACGGCATGGCCGACAAGCCGTTGGCCGGCGTGATCTGCCACGCGGTCAATCGCTGGCTCGCCGAAGAATATCTCGCGCCCGATCCCAAGCGCATGAAGGGCGTCGGCCTGATCCCGGTGCAAGACCCGGCGTTGGCGGTGAAAGAATTGGAATACATCGCCCAACACCGCGAGATCGTCACCGCCATGCTGCCGACCAACGTCTACGGCATCAATCTTGGCCACCGCATGTTCGATCCGGTCTACGCCGCGGCGCAGGAAATGAACATCCCGTTGTCGGTTCATCCGCAGACCGAGCATGACGGCCAGTACGGCGTCTGGGGCGTTATGGGCGCCGGCAGCGAGCGCATGGAAAAATACAGCTACGTGCACATGACCTCGTTCCCCTTCGAGCTCATGATCGCGCTCATGCATATGATCGGCGAAGGCGTCTTTGACCGCTATCCCAAACTCAAAGTCGGCTTCATGGAAGGCGCCTGCGGCTGGCTGCCCTTCTGGTCCGAGCGCATGGATGAACACTTTTATAAGCTGAAACCGCAGTGGCCGCTGTGCAAGCGCAAGCCGTCGGAGATCATCCGCAGCGAGCAAGTCTGTTTCACCTGCGAGCCCGAAGAAACCATTCTGCCCTATGTGTTGGATGAAATGGGCATCACCCAGGTGATGTACGCCTCGGACTACCGCCACTGGGATTCCGAGTTTCCCGATTCAGTCAAAGAAGTGAAAAAGATCAAAGGCATGAGCGACGACAAGCTGCGCGCCGTGCTCGGCGAGAACGCCAAGAAATGGTTCAATTTGCAGGATAGCGATTTGCCGGCAAGATAAATAAAAATTGAGAATGGATAATGGAGAATTGATAATTTCGGAACGGATTCGGACTAACTCAACGCGCGTGATTGTGCTGATCGCCTGGCTGCTTGCGATGACCCTGACACCGGCAATCGGGTTCAGCGCTCAAGACGACAAGGTCATTATCTCTTACTCGAGCCGGGACTTTTCGTTTCTTCCCGGCCATGTGGCGGTGGTCAAAGGGTTCTTCAGGGACGAAGGACTCGATCCGGTGATGGTGCAGATGCGGCCGCCGATCGCCGCGCCGGCGCTGACCGCTGGCGAGATCCATTACACCACCACCTTCGGCAGCACGCTCAACGCGATCATGCAGGGCGTGCCGCTCAGGATGCTCGCTGTCATCACCGAGAAGTCGCCCTACTACATCGTCGCCCGGCCCGGCATCAAAAGCGTCGCCGAGCTGCGCGGCAAAAAGCTCGCAGCCCAGCAGCGCGGCCTTTCCGACCGCGTCATGGCTGAGGCGATCTTAGAAGCCAAGGGCGTCGACTTGAAAGACGTGCAATTCGTCACGCTAAGCGGCGATCTGCCGGTGCGCATGAGCGCGCTCACCAGCGGTCTGGTCGACGCGGTGTGCCTGCTGCCGCCTGGTCCGGTGCTCTTGGAAAAAGACGGCTACCGGATCATCGCCGGCCCCAACGATGTCAAACTCGGCGTGCCGACCAACGGCCTCACGGCGACTAATCAACGTCTGTCGGAAAAACGCGCCGAGGTGAAAAAGGTCCTGCGCGCCATGATCCGCGGCCTGCGCTTCGTGCGCGAACGGCGCGAAGAGACGATCGCGATCATGGGCCAATGGCTCAGCCAGAAGCCCGACATTGCCGCGCGTTCCTATGATTTGATCATCGCCGGCTACAGCCAAGACGGCGCCACCAGCGACACCACCTGGCAAGCGCTCATCGACAGCCGGGTCCAATCCGTCGGCCTGCCACGGCCGAACTCGCTCGACCAGGTGCGCGACTTCACGTTGCTGCGCGAAGTGCAGAAGGAATTGAAGCTGCACTGACGGGAATTAAGAAAACTTCGGAATCGGAACTTCAACCACGAAAAACACGATTCCGATTCGCTCTACTTCCCCCACAGCTGGTTGAAAAACCCGCTGCTCTCCATCTCCGCCAAATAGCGCCGCTCGATCATATCCTGCGGTTTGATCTCGTTGGCCTTCGGATTGGTGCGGGCGACCTCGTCGAGCATCGGCTGTAGCGCTGGCGCTTTGAGTTCCAAGCGCGGTTCCATGACTTTCATTTCGATATTGTAACTGGCTTCCAACACCGCGCGGTCTTTGATCCGCAGCTTTTTCTCCATGACCCGGTAGACCAGCTCGCGGTCGCGGTGCATCGCCCGCGAGGCTTCGGCCATAGCGCGCATGAACCGGCCCATGGCCGGGCCGCGCTTGGCGATCAGCGAGCGCCGCGTTGCGATGGCCGACGCCGCGTAGGGAATGCCGATGTCGGGGCCGAAAACCACATAGCGAAAGCCCAGCGCCAGCGCCCGGCCATCGCTTGGCGGCAACAAGGTCGCGGCGTCGATGCGTCCGGACACCAAGGCGCCGACGGTTTCGGCTTCCCCGCCGGTCTGGATGAAGATGATGTCCTTGTCCGGATTCATGCCCGCTTTGCGAAACGCCTGGACGGTGAAGAAATGGGTGTTGCTGCCAATGCGCGTAACGCCAATACGCTTACCGCGCAGCTGTTCCAAGCGCGTGATCTCCGGCTTGGCCAAGATGCTCTGGGTCATGATGTTCTTGATGCTGCCGATGAACGCCAAGTCGGTGGCGCCGCTGACGAACGCGTTGACGATGCCGACGCCGCCCAACAGGCCAATCTCGACATTGCCGCCGAGGATCGCCGCCGTGGCGGTGGACGACGATGGAATGTAGACGAAGTCAAAATCGATGTCCTGCTTCTTGAACAGCCCAAGCTCCTCCGCGACCCACGGCATCGAGTAAGGCACCGCGTGAGCCGAGTAGAGAGCGACGAGTTTATCGGCACCCCTGGAGCTCACTGGAAGTAGCAGGCCGACAACCGCGGATAGAACCGCCACCGCGGCGATGCGAACGCGCTGCCTTCGGCTAAAGATTGAACAGCTGTTTAGCATTGCTGTAGCAGATCTTCTCTTTGTCGGCGTCGCTGAGGCGCGGATGATTGCGCAGCGCATGGAGATTGCCGGGAAACTCGTTGTCCCAATGTGGAATGTCGGACGCGTAGAGAAAATGTTCCGCGCCGAGATAATTAACCGCTTCCGGCAACAGCGATTCGCCGGACTCTAGGCTGAAATACATCTTCGCCTTGCGCACCGTATCGCTGGGCTTTTCCTTGAGCAGCGGCATCTCCTGCTTGGCGCGCTTTTCCCAATGCTCGTCCAAGCGGTCAAGGTAATAAGGCAACCAGGTGGCGCCGATCTCCAGGAATGCCAATTTCAAATTGGGAAACCGAATCGGCACGCCTTGGCCGACCACATGAGTGAACTGCAATAGCAGCCCGACGGTGAAGGCGTAGGAGTGAACCTCGGCGAAGGTCGACAGCTTGTCGGCGCCGAGCTCGTGAGAATTGCTGCGCGAGCCATGGATGCCGATCACCGCGCCCAACTTTTCCGCCTCAGCGTAAACCGGATCGTAAAAGGTACTGCCGAGCGCCATCGGCAAACCCATGGGCAGGATTTCGAACCCCTTCAAGCCCAGTTCGTTGACCGCCCGGCGCATTTCGATCACCGCCGCCTTGGGATCGCGCAGCGGCAAGACACCGACGCAGCTCACTCGATTGGAATGGGCGTTGAACTCCTTGGCGAATTGGGTGTTGGAAGCGCGCGCGATCGCCGCGGCGAAGTCCAACTCTTGCAGCTTCGAAACATTGCCCGAGCCGGTGGGGAAACAGATGGCGTACTCCATGCCCTCGCGGTCCATCGCCGCATGCCATTCGTCAATCTGCTCCTTGGGCGATAAATCTTCCCAGCGCACCGCCATCTCGAAACTGTCGAACAGATTGGCGTCCCAGGGTTGGTCGCGGGTGCGCAGCGAAGTCGAGCGCTTATCCCAGGGCGCTTCCAAATACTTGCGAATATATTTTTCCTTCTCCAAGACATGACCATCGGCATCGATCACCGGTCCGTTGTACATAAAATCCTCCTTGCCTGATTGCGCTATATCCGGTCGCCGCGACGACTGTCAAGGCGAGTGGTAAACGGGACTGCGCGAAGTGCGAAAGGAATTGAAGGAATCTTCGGATTCGGAAATTTAACCACGAAAAACACGAAAGGCACGAAAGGGCGAAACCCTTCCGAACCTATTTTCGTGCCGTTCGTGTTTTTCGTGGTTAAATCCCCCCAGCACCAGCCATCCTACGGGGCTGAAAAACAAAACGCCGCTAACAGCAGCGCTGTTAACGGCGTTGAGTCCGGAATTCGAACAGTCAGTTACGAGGTGATCTCCCACCAGTTCTTGTTGATGTCGCTCATGAGAAAATGCGCCCGGCCGTTGGTTTCAAGCTCGCGGACATCATCGATGCCGTACTGCTTGCCGTTCTTGGAGAAGTCTTTGTGCGCATCTTCGACTTCTTCGGGGCTCGCCACCTGCAAGGTGAAGCGGTTGGCTTCGGACAGGTAGTCGCGATGGGTGGTCGGCAGCACGACCACATACCAGGGCCCCATGTTGGGCACGCTGATGTAGGTCGAAGTGCGGCCGCCGCCGATGATGTCGAGGCCCAAAACGTTGGCGAGAAAGGCGTCGCTCTTGTCCTTGTCGTCGCAGTTGAGCGTGCCATGGGTCATCGCCTGGGGCACATAGCCTTTGCCGGGAAATTTTTCTTCCGGTAGCGGCGTGGTCCAGTGCGGCGCGGCGATGCGCCGCCCCTGCTTGATCGCCGCCGGATTGTAATATTCCAGCTCGAGATCGTTGCCGCCCGGTTCCTTGAAATAAATCGAGTAGGCAAAATGCGCTTCGTGCGGCGGCGTCACGCTTTTGATTTTGTACTGGGCTTTATGATCCGAAATATATTTGTGCGCGATGGGGATTTCCTTGGGGCTGCTGACCCGAAAGCCGTAGTGATTGGTATGCGGCTTGTTCTTCGAATCCGGCCCGCCTTCGTGAATCACCAGCCGCCATTTGGTGTTGGGATGTTTGACCACCGCCAGCTTGTCGGTGCGTTCGATCACTTCAAGAGCGAGTAATTCGGTAAATACCGGCAGGGTCTCGTCCAGCGAGCGGCACTCATAGTGCCCTTCGGTCATTCCGATCGGTTTCAGCATGCGTTTCTCCTTAAGTAAGCGAGTCAGTAACAGGTATTATTAAGAAACACCCCCGCGCTTGTCAATTACCAGGCTTGTCGAACTTGGGCATGCGCACTTCGGCGCCCGATCTGGCGCATTCCTCCTCGAATATCTGGCGAATCAACGGGTCTTCATCCTCGTATTCGATCTGCCAACCGCCGTAGGCCAACGGGATATCGGATTGGATCTTGCCGGGTTGGAGTTTGTACTTGCGGCTCAAGATTTTCAGCGCCAGATAGCGCGACGGCTCGGCGCCGGAATTGAAGTGCTGGTGGAACCAACCTTCCGGTGGCACCACGATGGAACCAGGCTGCCAATCCACCCGGGTCATCTCCTTGCCCTCGGGCCAGAGCAGCGAATAGCCCTTGCCGGTCAGAATAAAGACGTGGGCGCCTGGTCCGTGCCGATGGGCTTTTTTGTAAAGCCCGACGGGGAAGCGCGAGACGTGGGAGCCCATCATACTTTCCGACATTTCAAAAAAGATCGTCGCGTTGCCCTTGCCGCGCTCGGACCACTCCACCGGCTCGATGTTGACCACGTCGGCGACGAAGTTGGTCTCCACCACCCGGTCACTGTAGAGCTTGCCGCCGCCGGTGAAAAAGCCTTCCTCGCCCTTGAACCGTTCGGTGAAGGAGTACGGACAGTTGGTGACGAAATCGGCGCTGCGAAATAGATTGAAGATCAACGGCGCCGTGGTCACCATCAACAGCCGCGACTCCTGATCGCCCTGGCCGTTGAAATGTTGATAATAAGCGTTGAGCGGCAGGGCGAACAAGCTGCCGGTTTGCCACTCGAAGGTTTGCTTGCCACCATTTTCCTGCCACACGGTGGTGGCGCCGCGGCCCGACAGCACATAGACCAGCGCTTCATAAATATGGCGCTGCGGATTTAAACTTTTGCCCGCCGGGATGCCAATGACGTAAGCGTCGTCCATGTAACCGGCGCCGTCGAGCATGATACAGACGCCGTTGCCGCCGACCCGGTCCCACCATTTGAGCGGCGTGGTGTAGAGATCCGCGACGAAAAAACCGCGCACGATATCGATGCCCTGGGACGCGATCCAGCGGTCATAGGGCGTGTCCATGATTTCGACCTTGCTGTCGACCGCTTGATAGGATGGACGGTTAGCTACTTCTGCCATGGGGATGCCTCCAATTCGGTGTTCCCTGTGTCTTACCGGCATTTCGCCGCGCCATCAAGCGTTTGACAATTCCCGGCGCGATCCACATAAATCTTCGCAGAGCGACAAATTATCATAATTAGGATGACCCATGAGCCAACAAGCCAGTAATAAATTAATCGCCGCGCTCAAAACCGGCGCCGGACTGCAAGACGACTTCATCTACCACATGCCCTTCGAGGACTACAAAACCTTTCCCGATCCGTTCCCACGCACGGCGGTGAGTGTTAAGGAAGTGCAAGAAAGCATTTCCCGTTATCCGAATCCGGAAAAGCCCGGCGAGTTGTTTCAATGGGACATTCATGGCCGGCTGTTCAGACCGACCAAAGTTTCCATCCCCAACACCGCGGTGGTGATGATTCACGGCGGCGCCGCCAACGAGTATGAATTTATCTTCACGCCGGATGGCCCGGAAGAATACCCCGATCTCAGCAAAACCGATCCGAAGAAAGCCCGCGTCGGCGTCGCCCAGCATATCGCGTCGTTGGGCATCCCGGTGCTGGCGATTTCCTTGCCGGGACATTACAGCGCCAAACCTTGGGCGCCGATCCCCGAGCGGCGGCCGGAGTTCATCCTCGGCCAGGCGCCGAGTGACAGCGAACTGCGCAATCGACTCGCCGTCTACACGTTCATGATGTGTACCGAAGCGGTCAAAGCGCTGGTCGAAAAAAATCTCACCGAATCGCTCTACATGTGGGGCCACTCCACCGGCGGCGAATATTTTTATCTGATGGAGCAGTACGGGCTAAAAAATAAACTCATCGGCGGCCTGGGCTACGGCACCGGCATGCCGGCCTGGGTACGCAAGGAATGGGATCTGGTCTGCGCCGAAAAATCGCCCGAGGAGCGCGCCGCGGGATTTCGCAACTTGACCGATCTGAGCCGGCGCTCGCCCAAAGGCTACGCCAAGAGCGGCTACGTCGGCCCCAACCAACCCTGGGGCAGCGTCGAGAAATGGTTCGAGCTGGAAAACCACCGCCGGCCGCAGTTCAAACCGTTCCTGCAAGACATCGAACATAGCGCCCACGATGTCTTGATCCCCGAGATCAAAAAAATCTCCGGCCTCACCGACGACGAACTGTTCATCACCTACAAATCGCAACTGGAACGCCTGAAGGGCAAAAAGCTCCTGCACATCGTCGGTGAGTACGACAAAGGCCACTGGATCGAAGGCGGCGAACGCGGCTTGGAATATCGCCGCGAAGTTTACGCCTTCAAACGCTTCAAACCTTACGCCGATGCGCTGCGCTTGATCGTCGTGCCCAACCTGACCCACTACGGCCATGTCGAAAGCTACAACGAAGGGTTGGCGAATCTGATGGTGACGGGATTCAAGGAATACTTTCGCGGATAAGCTTGACAAGAAAAACCACTGCTGCACTAAGGTATTCTCCCGGTTGTCATTCCAGCGAAAAGTCCGCAGGGGCGACCGCCCGGTCGCCCCTGCCTGGATTTATTTTACTTACCGGCCGCGGAATCGCGGATGATGGCCGCCGCGATGACCGACATTATCCAAGCGGCGATTAATAACATCGCCGCGATGGTCGAGCCGGCGTTCGATGCGATCGCCACGGTGATCCAGCCGCCGTTCAATGACATCGCCGCGATGATCCAAGCGCGCTTCGACGCGGTCGCCACGCTGGTCCCAATATTTTTCCAGACGATCACCCTTACGATCCAAGCGCTCAGCCAATTTGACGTTGCCGTTAGCGCGCGCCTTTGCCGCCAACGCGTCGAAATGATCGTTGAGCCGATCGCCTTTGGCGTCAAATCTGTCGTTGATGCGATCGCCGCGCGCGTCGAGACGGTCATTGATGCGGTCACCGCGGGCATCAAGGCGATCATTGATCCTGCTTCCCCTGGCATCGAGCCGAGCGTCAATGCGATCACCGAGCCTATCGTAGTAATCGCCCTCAGCGGCCATGGTCGGAACCGCGCTACCGAGAGCTAACAGACTTAAACCGATAACAATTGCCTTTTTCATGGTTTCAATCTCCTCTTCATGTAATGCTGATTAAGGCGCCTTGTTCAGTTGGACGGCGCACTTTGGCAAAGGTTTACTTGGACGAGCGCAATGGCCAAACTCTTCAGTCCTCCAGCGTCGCTACGGTCACTTCAGCCGGTAAGATTAATAGCGCCGTAACTTGACAGGGTTGGCGATCTAACCTACAGATTTCGTAAATGAAACTTGCGCGATGGCGAAGAATTAATTCATTTTGGCGCGAGCTCCGCTCACTGGGGGCTTTGGCCCTGCTGACGCTGACGGTACCGATCTATGCGAATCCCGCTAGCGCCGAGCCGCTGCGCATCGCCTACACTTCCATCGCCGTGGTCTACGGCCCGCTGTGGCTGACCCAGGACGCCGGCTATTTCAAAAAGTACAACATCGAGCCGGAGTTCATTTACATCGCCGGCGGCCCGCCGTCCTTGCAAGCGCTGATCGCCGGCGACGTGGCGATCTCGTTCACCGCCGGCGGCGCCACGGTGGCGGCCAATCTGCAAGGCGCCGACGTCGTCTTACTCGGTGCCACCATCGATGCCCTGCCCTTCGAACTCTGGTCCGTGCCCAGCATCAAGTCGCCGGAGCAGTTGAAAGGCAGCCGGCTCGGCGTCAGCCGGATCGGCGCGACCACTGATTTCGTCGCCCGTTATCTGCTCAAGAAATGGAACTTGCAGCCGGACAAGGACGTGGCGATTTTTCAAACCGGCTCGGGACCGCAAATCTTCGCCGCCCTCAAAGCCGGCTCGGTGCAAAGCGGCGTGCTCTCCACCGGCCCGGAAACCATCAACGCCGAATCCTCCGGCATGGTACGCTTGGCCGATGTCTCGACCTCCGGGTTGGTTTATCCCTTCGGCCCGTTCGCGGCGCGCCAGTCGTTTCTCAAAAGTCAGCCTGACCTGGCAGTGCGTTTCATGAAAGCCTACGTCGAGGGCATTCACCGCTTCAAGACCGACAAAGCCGCGGCGCTGGCGGTGTTGGAGAAACACACCAAGCAAAAGACCACGCCGGCAGCGGAGAAGATTTACGAGATCTACGCCAGCAAATATATCAAGCGCGCCCCCGAAGCCACCGCGGCGGCGATCCAAACCATCATCGAAGAGCTGTCCGCTTCCCGCGCCATCCCAGCCGGCACCACGCCGGCGCGCTTCGCCGACTCGCGCATCATCAGAGAACTCGTGAGCAGCGGCTTCGTCGACGCGCTTTACAAATCCCGTTAGTCGAACAGTCGAGGAGAACTTTCACCATGAAAACCATTTTGCAACAACATGTGCCGCACAACACCGGCTGGTCCGCCGAGATGAAACAGGGCCAGGTGATTCGCATCACCGCCACCACCACCGTCGACTTCGTGTTTTTCAAGCTGCAAAACTTGATCGAGCGCTTCGACCAGCCGCGCACCAAGGTCTACAACATGAAGCTCTTCATCAGCACCGGCGACAAGCTCATGGGGCGCAACAACCAACATATGATGACGATCACCTACGACGGCAACCAGACCGGCACCCATGATCTACAGAAAGGCATGTGCAGCGGCTACCGCTTCAAGCTCGCCCAGCAGGAAAACCGCCTGGCCGAATATTATCCGCGCGAGATCAAGGAGATCCCCGATCACGGCTGCTATGAGAATTTATCGAAAGCGGTGGCCAAGTACGGCATCATTCCCGAAGACATTCCGAGCCCGTTTAACTTGAACCAGCATATGATCATCGACGGCAAGACCGGCAAGATGGAACATACCCAGGTGCGCCCGCCGGAAGGCAACTACATGGACTTGCGCGCCGAGATGGACTTGTTAGTGGCGCTCAGCGCCTGCCCGGACCTCGCCGTCGGCGGCAAGCCGGTGGATGTGATGATCTACGAGCCCTAGAACAATCTCGCCATTCGAACAAGGAAAAGGAGCGCTGTACCATTCCCATCGTCATCGTCGCCATGCCCTACGGCGTGCTAGACCCTCAACGATTGTCTCAAGCGTCGCGTTCCTGCGTCGAGCGCTCGCTTGACTGGTGGCAGAAATCGATGCAGACCACCAAGCACAAGACCTATCTGGTCTTGGCCGGCTACGACAACGACGATGGCCGGGAAATCAAACTGCGCCGGGAGATCGTCGATAAAGCACTGGACGATCCTGAACTGATCGGCAACATCATCGAAGTCACGGCCAACAACGAAGTCGGCCTAGCGCAAAAGATCAGCCGCATCCGCGCGCTGTTGCCGGTGGAAACCATCACCGTGTTCGTCGAATCGCGGAACGCGGTCAGCGCCAAGGCGATCTTCCGACGCAAGTTCGGCAAGACTCTGCAGATTAGAAAGTTCAAAGCCGATTTTGAATTTAACCACCAGTGGATTACGACTTCGACGTCGTTTGCCTGGTCGGCGCGCAACTGGCTGTTACGGCTGTGGTTCGAATTGAAAAAACGGATGGGGCGCGGCCTGCGCAAGAAGATCCGCTACTGGTTCAGAGGATGAGGGGCGAAAAAGCCGCCCCGCGGCCTTTCGCCCCTACGGCCCATTCGCACTACGCCACTTTCGAAATCCTGGCGTTTACTTCCGCGGAAAAACCTTTCTCCAGCCACCAATGGGCGATCTCGCTGCCGCTGGCGAACCACACGCCCTTGTGCGACTTCATGTGCGCAATGATGTCGGATAGAGTTTTCGCCCGGCCTGGGCGGCTGGAAATATAGGGATGAAATTGGAACGGGCAAAAGGTCGGCGCCAAGCTCGACTCTTCGTAGAATTGGTCGAACATGCCTTTCCAGATCGCTAGCACGTCTTGAGGATTGCCGGAATCGCGATGGCCGTAGCCGCGGCCATCGCCGAAGGGCTGGCGCGGCAGCTCGACCAACTTTTTCTTGCCGTTCTGCCAGACAAACGGCAGATCGTGGGAGAATGAATTGCTGTTCCACACATAACCCTGCTCCATCAACAGCTCGATGCTGTTGGGGCTCTGGGTGCAGGAGCGCCAGCCCACCGGCCGCTTCTGCGCCCGGTTGAGAACCATGTCGGTGGTCCGCTTCATGACATCGCGCTCCTCGTCGCGGGTCAGATCGCGGGCGACCTCATGATGATAACCATGGCCCGCCACTTCATGGCCAGCGCCAATGATCGCCGACACCGCCTCGGGATAGCGCTCGGCGATGCCGCCGCAGGTGAGAAACGTCGCCTTCACTTCATGGGACGCCAGGATGCGTAGCACCCGGTAAATGCCGGTGTTGGGACCGTACTCTGCCTGGGTATATTCCTCATGGTTGATCTTGCCGTTCTTGTCCGGCCGGACGTCCTCGCCGCCCTGGAAATCGAAACTGAGCAGCACCGCGATGCGCGCATCGCCAGGCCAATGAATCTTGCCGTTGGAATGAATCTCTTGGATTGCCATGGTCGACCTCCTGGGTTCGCACTGCCGATGGTAAATTATTAAATCGCGAGCCGATCGGCTCTCCCCAAGTGATATTCCACCGCCGCGCCGCTTGCAAGTGGGTTTCACGCCCGCAATGGCCAACCGGCTGCGCGCCATTCACATTGTAGGCGGCCGGGAAAGATTGTATAGAAAAAGCCCAGCAGTTCACGGAGGCAGCGATGACAGAGGAGAAATTCAACGTCGGCGGCGTCGTGCTCGACCGGCCATTTAAAATTCGCCGGCTCGGTCACTTCGGTTTTAACTTGGCGAACATGGAAGCCGGCCGGCGTTTCTACGTCGACCTGTTGGGCTTTAAAGTTTCCGACGTGATGGACTACTCGCGCCGCGCCAAGAGCCCGGAGCAAGTCGCCGGCTTGGGCGATCCCAACGGTTATTTTACCCGCTACGGCGGCGACCATCATGCCATGGTGCTGTTCCCCAAGCGCGTGCGCGATGCGCTGGGCCGCTCCGAAGCGCCCGGCGTGACCATCAACCAAATCACCTGGCAGGTCGGCAGCATGGGCGAAGTCGGCGCGGCGATCAAATGGTTCGATCGACATGGCATCAAGCAGCAGCGCTCCGGCCGCGACATGCCGGGATCGAATTGGCACACCTATCTCCTCGACCCCGACGGCCATAGCAACGAGCTTTACTACGGCATCGAGCAGATCGGTTGGAACGGTCACAGCAAACCGAAAAGCATGTACGACCGCGCCTTCGACAAACCACCCGAGCTACCGCAGATCTCGGAGTTCGCCGAAGTCGAACAGGCCAAGGCCAAAGGCATCGATCCGACCTCCGGCTACCGCCATGTCGACGATCTGCTGGCCACCTTCGATGTCGACGGCATTTTGCTCCCGCGCCCCTTTAAGATCGTCCGGCTTGGTCCGGTGTACTTGTTCGCCGACGACATGGCGGTGGCGGAGAAATTCTACCGCGAACGCATGGGTTTCACGCTCACCGAGGAAGTGATCTGGCAGGGCCATCGCTGTCTGTTTTACCGCTGCAACACTGAGCATCACTCGCTGGCGCTCTTCCCCACCGCGGCGCGCGCGGCGCTGGGTCTGAGCGGCCACAGCAAGAACGCCGCCCTCGGCCTGCAACTGGCCAACTATCGTCAGCTGAAAGACGCGGTCAAATTTCTCCGCGACCAAGGCGTGACGGTGAGCGAAGCGATCCCCAGCGAACTGCACCCCGGCATCGATCTCGCCGCCCACGCCATCGACCCCGACGGCCACACCATTCAACTCTACTGCGCCATGGAACAGATCGGCTGGGACGGCAAGCCTCGACCCAAAGAATTGCGCCAAGCGAAATCGATAGACCAATGGCCGGAGACGTTGGACGCCAACTCCGACGCCTACGCCGGCGAACCGTTCCTAGGCCCGTGGGGATGATCTAGGAAGCGTCAATTCCCGCCAACATCCGCGGCAGCGTGGCGTAACGAGAGAAAACCGATGCAACCACGAAAAACACGAAGGGCACGAAACTCGGAAATCATTTTTCGCGGATTTCGTGTCTTTCGTGGTTAAAAGCATTTTGTCCGAGCATCCAGGAGGCACATCATGGAAGTACGAATTAATTTTCAATCCGACGGCTTGAAACTCGCCGGCCTGGTCGACATCCCGGACGACTACAAAGCCGGCGAGCGCCGGCCGGCGTTTATCATGCTGCATGGTTTCGGCGGCAACAAAGACGGCCAGGGGCAAAAGGTCGTCGGCAAACAGATGGCCAAGTGGGGCTATGTCTCGCTGCGCGTCGATTTCCGCGGCTGCGGTGACAGCGAAGGCGAGCGCGGCCGGATCATCTGCCTCGACCAAGTCGCCGACACCCGCAACGCGATCTCCTACATGGCAACCCGGCCGGAAGTCGACGCGGCACGCATCGCGCTGATCGGCAGCAGCTTCGGCGCGGCGGTGGCGGTGTTCACCGGCGGCGCCGACAAGCGGGTCGCCGCGGTGGTCTCCTGCGGCGGCTGGGGCGACGGCGAGAGAAAATTCCGCGGCCAACATCCCGGCGCCGAGAAGTGGGCGAAATTCACGGCTATGCTCGAAGAAGGCAAACGCCACCGCGAACAGACCGGCAAGTCGCTGATGGTGCCGCGCTACGATATCGTGCCGATCCCCGACAAGCTGCGTAACCGCATGAGCCATGGCTCGATCATGGAATTCCCCGCCGAGACCGCCCAGAGCATGAACGACTTCCGCGCCGACGATCAGGTCGGCAACATTTCGCCGCGGCCGCTGTTACTCTTGCACAGCGCCAATGACTCGGTGACGCCGACCTACGAGTCCATTGAAATGTTCAAGAAAGCCCGCCAACCGGCGGAGCTCCACCTGTTGTCCGACGTCGACCACTTCACCTTCAACGAAGAAAACCCGCGCCTGACCAACATCGTCAAAGAATGGCTGGACAAGTATTTCCCAGTGCGAACAAATTAGACTGAAGAAGATTTACTCGCGCAAAGGTCGCCAAGGACGCCAAGCTCAGAATACATTTTCCTTCTTTGCGAACTTTGCGGCCTTTGCGCGAGATATCCCGACTCCCCATTTCATAGGAACCTCACGTGCCCAAAATCGACCACCAACAATTACTCACCTTCTGCAACCAACTCCTGTCCACCGGCGGCATGTCGCAGGTCGACGCCGACCTGGTCGCCAACCTGCTCGTCAAGGGCGAGCTGCGCGGCTACGCCGGCCATGGGGTGATTCGGGTCAATCCATATTTGAACTGGATCAAGGACGGCACCTATCAGGTCACAGAGCAGCCGGCCATCGAGCGCGAGGGCAAGCTCACCGCGGTGGTCGACGGCAAACATTACATCGGCCAGGTCGCCGCCCACTTCGCCATGGAGCTGGCGATCAAGAAAGCCAAAGCCCATGGCGCCGGCATCGTCTGCCTGCGCCGCGCCGGCCACACCGGACGGTTGGCCGACTACATGGAGATGGCAACCGATCACGGCATGATCGGCATGGCCGCGGCCTGCGTCGGCTCGGCGGTGACGGCGCTTTACGGCGGCATGCAACCGGTCGCCGGCACCAACCCCATCGCCTTCGGCATCCCGGCGCGCGGCGGCAAGCAGATCATTCTCGACCTCGCCACCGCCTCCATGAGCATGGGCGAGATCCAGACCCGCGTGCGCAACCAACAACCCATCCCTGAGGGTGTCATGCTCGACGGCCATGGCAATCCGACCACTGACTTCAACGCCTTCCGCGGCCCGCCGCGCGGCGTCTTCACCGCCTTCGGCGGTCACAAAGGCTCGGGCATCGCCTTGATCACGGAGATCTTGGGCGGCCTACTCTCCGGTAACGGCATGGGCAAACTCTACTGGGACAACCGCGGCCATGGCGTCAACGGACTTTTTCTCCAGGCCATCGCCGTCGAAGAATTTCAGGAACTCGAAACCTTCTACGACAAAGTCGACGAACTGATCGGCTTCATCAAATCGACCAAGTGCGCGCCGGGCTTCAGCGAGATTTTGCTGCCGGGCGAGTCCGGCCGGCGCCGCGAGGCGAAAAATAAATTGGCCGGCGTCGACATCGAAGCGCCGACTTGGGCCAACCTCACAGCGCTCGCCGCTGAGTTGGGCGTCAAAGACGTACCAGCGCCGCTGTGAATGAATTTGTAAAACTCTAATCGACTATGGCATGGTCCAATCATTCGTCATTCCCGCGTAGGCGGGAATCCAGGCCCTCCGAATTTGCTACCACGCGCATAAACCTGGATTCCCGTTTTCACGGGAATGACGGATACGGACTCCGCTCATCGAGGTGACAAACATGGGAATCGCCGAAGCAAAACCAAATACCGCCCCAGCCGGAGTGCGCCACTTCGACCACTTCGCCCTGCCCACCGGCAGCATCGAGCGCAGCGAAAAGTTTTACACCGAAGTCCTCGGCCTGCGCACCTTGGTCAAGGGCGCGCCGCGCATCGTTGGCGGCATCTTCATGAAGATCGGCACCCGGCACCATCTGGGATTTTTCGAACACCGGCCGATCAACACCGGCACCATGCCCAAACGGGAAAACGTTCAGGGCTACCCACGCGTCGCCTTCGCTGTACCGGCCAGCGACTTCGCGGCAACGACCGAGCGCATCCGCGCCGCCTGCGCCATCGTCGAAGAGATTCATGAAGACAACCTGCCTGGCGCCGAGCGCGGTCTCGCCTTCGTCGATCCCGAAGGCAACATCATGGAAGTTTTCCCCAATGCGGCGAACCAGCCCATCACGGTCAGCCACTTCCACTTCGAAACCCCGGCGCTCGCCGCCGCGCTGGAGTTTTACACCGGCGTGCTCGATTTTAAAGAAATACATCGGAGCGACGAGCGCGCCGTCCTCGCCATTCCCACCGGCCAAGCGCTGCTGCTGCATCAGGTCAGTGAATTATCGGCGGCGACCCAGACCTACTTCGATGGCCGCCACTTCGCGTTCAGCGTCACCGATGCAAACTTTCACGCCATCGTCGCCAAGCTGGAAGCGCGCGGCATTCAACAAGGCGACGATCTCGGCGGGGTTCGCCGCCGCAAGCCCGGCGAACTCGGCACCTACTTCCAAGACCCGACCAACGGCATGCATATTCAGATGCTCAACAGCGACTCCAGCGAGTTTTCCAAACAGTTCGCGGCGTAAATATGGATACGAATAATCCGACAGCGTGGTCGCGGCGGGCGACGATCCATGGGATCGTAGTGGCTGCTTTAGCTTTGATTATGTCGACAACCACAGTGCCGCGCGCGGAAGATATTGGCGTCCTGAAAATCAATCCGCGCGAGACCAAGAAGTTCACTTACAAATCGAAAGTCGGCCAAGTCATCGCCATCAAGGTTGAGCGCGGACCGGAGCTGCCCGAGGGCCAGCGAGGATTTGAATTTGGCTGGGACAAACAATCGCTGTTTTGCGAAGGCAAGCACTGCAGCGATGCCGGCGGCTACTTATTATTTTGCCCCAAGGCCGGCGTGATCACCGGCGAGTTCAAAAACTTGACCCCGTCCCATTTCGAAGTCGCCCTGCAAAGAGTCGAATGCGACGGCAAAGATGCCGGCACCATGCGCTGTCCAAGCCAAGCAATCTTAAAATCGATGTGTCGTTAAGCAAGCAAAAGGAGAAAACCATGGTTATCCGAGAACTCAAAGACGGCCGGACCTATGTCAGCTCGCAGGAAGATCACGCCGAACTGGCGGCGCAATTCGCCGCCCACTGGGGCAATAGCAAATTTTCCAAGCTCCGCCCCTACGACACCATGGTGTTCGCGACCACCTATCACGACAGCGGTTACCGGGAATTCGAAGGCCTGCCGCCGATGAACCTCGCCAAAGGCCGCCCTTACGCGCACCGCGAAGAAGTACCCAACTTCGAAGCCATCGAACTCAAAGCCTACAATAAGAACGTCGAATGGCTGCACAGCCAAAATCCTTACGCCAGCCTGCTGGTCTCCATGCACCGCACCGGCCTGTGGCACAACCGCTATAATATTTTTACCGCGCCGGCGGGCAACCTGCGCGAACGCAGCGCCGCGGTCAAAGACGCCAAAGTGAAATTGGAAAGCCAGCAGGCCGAGAGCAAACGCAAGCTGATGGAATTGGAACCCGGCTTTGAAAATGAATTGTCCTACAACTACATGGCGCTGCAAGTCTTTGACTTACTGTCGCTCTATTTTTGCTGCGACGGCTACGCCAACGAAAACGAATTCAAGGAATACAAAATCGCCCCCGTGCGGGTCTCCTACGACAGTGACGAAACCGTAACGTTAACGATCAAACCCAACGGCCCCGGCTCGGTGATCTTCGACCCCTACCCCTGGGACGTGAAGCAGCTAAAAGTCTCCGCCCGCACCCGCATCGTCGCGCCACCGGCGGAGAAGACCGAAGCGGCGGTAGCCGAGGCCTATCACAAGGCGGCGCGGCAGCTGCTGACGTTTGAGATATCGGCGTAAACCGATGGCTTTTAAATTGCAGGCGGCAATTGCAGATATTAATATCAGCAAAAGCTGTTCTGTCTATTGGTAGTTAGAAATGCATTGGATGCAGAGCGTGGCGCCCATTGAAGCAAGTGAGTTCATCGCGCTAGCCAAGCGCGAGAAGTGCAGAGCCTGTCTAAGCGAACGAGCCGATGCTTTGACGCCAACTTATCTAAGGTACTCGGCTCGAGCCGACCAGTTTATCGCGGACAACGTTTTCCCGACGTGGCGAACCAATAGAGAAAGGACCGAATACATTGGCGCATTTGAGAAGCCGCCAACTGACGCGTTCCCAATTACGTACCATGACCTAGCGCTGCTCCCCAACCTGTTTGCCGCAATCTCGTTTGAGACTGGTCAGAACTACTTCGCTACGCGCAATGTTATCTCGTTCCATTGCGCTACATGCGGTGTTCGCGTGGTGAAAGACGGCAACCACCGTTTATTACAGTGCGCATTGCAGAATGCTGACACGGAGATCACTGTTTATGAAGTTACCAGCGCTGACTGGCGGAAATGTAAGGTGGACATGAAGAACTTCTGCAAATGCATTTCTAACGACGCGTTCCAGCCGCCCGGCCTCGCCTTCGGCTCGGCCGGCGGCTGAACACGTCGTTAGGCAGCGCCGAGAAGCATCCGGTCTTGGAAAGCTAGTGAGTGAGTTCGCGTCTCAAACCGAAGCGAAACGATTCTTCGTCGAGCGGATCATGGATCAAGCTTCGCGCGATGGCATCGTGCTGTCCGATCCTGAGAAGCACATGCTCAGCTGGTCCGAGCCCGATCCTGACTTCAAACCGAACCAAAGACTCGCCGCGGCGTTCGAAGAACAGACAACCGATGCTGAGTTCGAAGAGAAGATTGCAGGACTCATCAAGCGGGCGTATGGGCACGATATTTCAATGAAGGGTCGTTACCGGAGCGCCCGCGCCAAGCTTGCCGAAGGAGATCACTACATCCTCATCATGATCGATCGCTCCTTAGGATGGCGAGTGAGAACATGGTGGCCCTTCTGATGGGCCGAACCAACCCTTGCACGTGACGCGCGGACAGACGCGCGCGCGTGAAGGCTCCGCGTTAACCATCTTATGGTCGATACTCGGCGACAACCCTCCGAACTCATCCATGATCGCGACACATCAGATCCAGGCCAAAGTTTTCCCAAGCCGTATCGCCTTGGCCAAGTTCGGCAGTGACTATTCCAGCATCTCCAAAGCCAATCCCGAGTAAAATCGAGCGCCATCATGCACTTCCCGCACCGACACAAGTTCCTGATCGGTGTGGGCAAAGCGCAGATCGCCTGGTCCGAACATGATGGTCTCGATGCCGCGTTGATTGAGATAGCCGGCATCTAACGCGGCAGGTGAATAAAAGACTTCGCTACCTTGTTCCTTTAACGCGCAACTTGCGCCGCGTACGGCTGATGCGAGGTTGCAATCAACACGTACTTCCGACGCAAACATAGACGCGCCGCCAGTGACTTCGACCGACCACGGCGGCAGATCGGTTAGCGCTTCGCGAATGGCTTCCAACGCAATCTCCGGATCATCGCCCGGCAACAGCCGGCGGTCGAGAGTGATCCTGCAATTATCCGGCACCGTGTGGCTGATCTCCGGCCCGCTTTTGATCTGCGTCACCGTCAGTGTCGCTTTGCCGCGGCATCAAAATATGTACCGGGAGTCATTTCTAGCGCGCTGCCGCGGCGATCCCGCCACCGCTGGTCAACGCCATGGACTCGGGGCAATATTCCGCCGCCGATCTTTACCGTTAATAAGATGGACAAACACCAGCCGGTGTATTACTGGTTGAGACCGACGTCATCTAAAACTTCAAAGGAGAACGCAATGCGAACAAGTCGTGGGCTAAGGTCTGCAATGTTGGGATTGCTGCTTACCGGCTGCGCGAGTGTCAGCACCGCGCCGACACCGGAAGCGCGACAGGCCTTGGCTCCCACCGGCAAGCTTCGTATCGCGCTCCAGCAGGGCAATCCCTTGAACATGTTAAAGGATCCCAAGTCCGGTGAGATGACCGGGGTAGGTTACGACCTCGGAAAAGAGTTGGCCCGGCGCCTGGGTGTCCCGCTTGAAACGGTTACATACCCATCGGTGGGAGAGCTTCTCGAAAAGGGGAAAACCGGGGAATGGGATGTCGCCTTTGTTGGCTATAGTGCCGAGCGAGCCAAGGAGTGGGACTTCAGTGGGCTGCACCAGGAAGTCGAGTTCGGCTATCTCGTCCCCGCCGGCTCTTCGATCTCCACCATGTCCAATATGGAACGCCCTGGGATTCGCATTGCCGTGCAGGAGAAGTCCGGCCCGGATAGCTTTTTTTCTCGCACGCTAAAAAATGCTGTAGTGGTCCGCGCACCAAGCAACCCTGGCGCAATGGAAGCGGTGAAATCTGGGAAAGCTGACGTGATGGGCGGCATCAAGCCTGTCCTGTTTGAGTTGTCGAGTCAGCTGCCTGGATCTCGGGTCCTCGACGGTCGGCCGGGCATCGATCCCCACGCCATGGCGATCCCGAAGGGACGAGATCGTGGTCTGGCCTATGCGCGCCAGTTCATTGAAGACGCCAAATCCCAAGGTCTAGTCAAAGCGGCCATCGACAGAGCCGGTTTACGCGGCGTGGTGGTCGCGTCGCTCAACTGACACTCCTGAGCATGACTTTTAGCGACGCCCCCGCAACCGAGCGAGCGTCGCGCCAAAATATTAGGTTAACAACGCGGTCGCTGCATAAATCCGCGCTGCCGCGCGAACCTGGTGCAGCGACACGACTTCCTGATCGGTGTGAGCAAAGCGCAGGTCACCGGGTCCGAACATGATGGTCTCTATACCGCGCTGATTAAGATAACCCGCATCCAACGCCGCCGGCGAATAAAAAACTTCGCCGTCTTGCCCTTTGAGCGCGCGACTAGCATTGCCCGCCGCCACCGCAACCCCGCAATCGACGCCAACTTCAGACGGATACATAAACGCACCGCGCGATACTTCGACCGACCACGGCGGCAGATCGGCCACCGCGTCGCGAATTTCCCTCAATGCGACATCGGGATCATCACCCGGCAGCAGCCGCCGATCGAGTACGATCCGACAACTGTCCGGTACTGTGTGGCTGATCTCCGGCGCGCTCTTGATCTGCGTCACCGTCAGCGTCGCTCTGCCGAGTCCAGCATGTTCACGACCGAGCGGAAGCCGATCCAGCCGCTCCAACACCTTGCGCGCGCCGTCGACGGCGTTGACGCCGTCCCAGGGCATGCTGCTGTGCGCCGACTTGCCGCGCACGGTGATCTCGACATCGATGCGGCCTTTGTTGCCGAGGCAGATGCGGTTGTTGGTTCCCAAGCCGACGATGCCGGACTTCGCGTTGATCGGATTATTTTCGAGTATGAACTGCGCCGCGTCATGACGGCCGGTCTCGCCGGCCAAACTGACGGCGAGATACAACGGCGCGCGCAGTTTCACTTTCGAGCGCGCGACTAGCGCCGCCGCATACATCATCGCCGCCAACGCCCCCTTCTGCTCGCAGGCGCCGCGACCCATGGCGCAACTGCCGGCGATGCCGAACGGCGCGCCGTCAATGATGGTGCCAGAGAACGGCTCTTTCATCCCGCCCGCGGGAAACGTCATCGCGTAGCCCATGAGCAGCAAGCCGGGCTGTTCGGAAGTCGCGCCAGATTGCCACAGCAGATTGCCCATGCCGTCCAGAACTGCCGCGCTACCCGTCAGCAATTCCAAGCGCGGCTTGACGAATTCAGCGACAAACTCTTTCAGATTGGGATCGGCTTCTTGCAGCTCGGTCTGGGGCGAAGGCGCGCGGAGCAGATCGACGAGCAGTTTGTCGATCTCGTCGTCGTTGGCGAGCTTGATCGCTTCTTGGGGAGTCATTTAGAAATTATTTCAGGCTATTGGAGAGGGCGACCGCCGGTCGCCCCTTGTATAATGAAATTGAAGTGTCTGTATGCACATTGTTTAACACGAAACAGGATGGGACAGGCCGTTCGCCCCTCGGTCCTTGGAGACCGTTTTGTAGCATGGACCGTCCCATCGTGGCTCCCAAA
>CAMDBU010000038.1 GCA_945889495.1 Syntrophobacter sp. SbD2
AAATGGCCGCGGTGCACCCCGCATAAGGGTCAAAGAGTGAGGTTTTTTCACAGCTACGGCAGGCGATGATGAAATCTATCACTGGCAGAACTACAGCCGCCGACACAGTGCGATTTACAATGGGGTTTTTCAGCAGAATCACTACTGACTACTGACTCCTCACTCCTTACTTCTTGAGTTCTTTGGCCGCCGCGGCGGACAGCGAGAAGTCGAAGATCGTCGCCGCCGGGAGATCGGCGTTGAGACCGGCGGTGGCGGCGAGCATGGCGATGTAGCCTTTGCTCTGTTCCGCCGTCGGCACACCGTCGCGGGAGTAGGTGTCTTTGACGCTGTCGTAGGCTTTGGCGGCTTGGCTCGGCGTGAGCGCCATCCATTTGCCGATCAGCGCGGTGGCGTCTTCCCGTTGGTTGGCGGTGTACTCCAAGCCGTCGATGGCGGCCTTCAATACCTCGATCACTTCGCCGCGCTGGGTTTTGATTTTCTCATCGGTGGCGGCGAGACCAGCTTGGGGGATCTGCAGCAGCGTGCCCATCTGGACTAAACGCTTCAGCCCCATCTCTTCGCCTTTGATATCCGCCGGCGCGGCGATAATCGCTGCCTCGGCCAGCCCTTTTTGTACGGCGATGAGTCGATCGATTGAAGACGGCGCGTTGATGATCGTGGTTTTCGGCCCAAGCTTGTAGCGGTCGATGAGAAACTGGATTTCGTAGGCGACCAGGTTGCCAAAGCCGCTGCCAGCAATCTTCTTACCGGCGAGATCGGTGATCGCGTTCACGTCGGGTCGAACCACCAAAGTGTGTTGCAGCTTGACCGAAGAGAAATGAATCACCTTGGCCGCCGCACCGCGCGCTGCCGCGGTGGCGATGGTGCTGGGAATGATCGTGTAGTCCACCGAGCGGTTGAGCAGCGCCGCCGCTGTCAACGTGGCGGCCATTTGGATCATTTCGACATCGAAGCCGCGCTTGGCGAACATGCCCTTTTGCACCGCGGCGTAGATCGGAAAATAGCTCAGTGACGGCGCCGCGGTGGCGATGCGGATTTTCTGGCGCGGCGCGTCGGCGGCGAAGCCAGGCGCGAGCGTCGCCGCGAAAATTAATAGGATGGCCAGGACTGATCGGACGAACGGCTGGACGATCATTTCCACAGCTCCTTGTAGAAGCCTGACTGTTTGATCTCGTCGAGATAACTATTGTCGAAAAACGACTCGGCCGGCGTCGCATTCACCGCGGCGCGCTCGGCCAGGCCGAGTTCGGCCATCAAGCGGGCCATCGACACCACCCCGTCTCGCGCCGTCGTCGGATCGCGGGCGACGGTAGCCAAGGCATCTTTGTAGGTGCGGTCGAGCAACTCGGCATCGCTCTGGCGCGAGTATTTGGCGAGGATTTTTTTCGCCAGGCTTTCGTTGGCCCACATGGTTCTGATGCCTTCCAAGGTGCCTTTGATCAGCCGGATGGTCACATCGCGGTTCTTGGCGGCATAGCCTCGGCGCGCGGCGATGCCTTGAGAAGTAAACTGGATGCCCAACTTCTGGTACTCGGGGGCGCCGACCAATTCGCGAAAACCTTCCTTGATGAGTTGGAACGACAGCGGCGCTGACACCATGGCGCCGTCGACGATGCCTCTGCGCAGCGCCGTGGCCGCTTCCGGCTGGCCGCCCATTTGTAAGATGGTCGCGTCCTTGACGTGAAATTTATCGAGAATCAGCTGGATCGCTAAATGCGGCACCGCGCCCAGCCGGCTGATGCCGATCTTTTTGCCGCGCAGATCTTCGCCCTTTTCGATGGTCGGCTTGGTGAGCAGAGAGATGCTCAAGGGCGTTAGCGCCGCCACGGTGATGACATCGCCGCCTTTCAACACATTCGAGATAATCGCCGGCCCGGCGAAGCCGGCATAGTTGGCGCCGCCCGACAGCATGGTCTGCAAGATCAGCGACGAGGCGCCGAAGTAAACCAAATCGACGTCGAGCCCATGCTTCTCAAAAATCTTGGCATCCTTGGCGATCATCCACGGCAGACTGCTCGAATTGATCGGCGAATAGGGGAAGGCGACTTTGGTGAGTGGTTGCGCCGGTGAACTTACCGGAATCGCCAACCAGATCACGAGCACGAGCACGAACACGATCGCGAAATTGGAGCGCTGGAGTAAACGAGTGTTGGGTCGGAACATGATGGTTACCTTCGTAGCTTTGGTCTATTTCCACAGCTCTTTCAAGAAACCGGACTGTTTCACTTCGTCGGCATAGCTGTTGTCGAAATAGGCGTCGGCGGGCGTGGCGCTGACGGCGGATTTCTCGACGATGGCGAACTCGCCCATGAGACGCGCCATGTTGACGATCGCTTCGCGTGGGATCGTCGGCTCGCGCGGCAAGGTGTCGACGGCGAATTTGTGCAGCTTGTCGAGGATCTCCGGGTTGGTTTGGCGGGTGTATTTGGCCAGGATTTTCTTGGCCAGCGCATCTTGGGTGAAGATCACTTTGATGCCTTCCCAGGTCGCTTTGATCACGCGCACAATCACGTCGCGGTTCTTGACCGCGTAGGAGCGCCGCGCGGCGATACCGCCGGAGAGAAACTTAATCCCCAGCCTGACGTAGTCCTGGGCGCCGACCAGCTCGCGAAAGCCGTCCCGTTGCAGCAGGTACAATTGCGGCGGCGAGAGCACGGCGCCGTCGATGACACCGCGGCGCAGGCCGATTTCGGCTTCGGTCTGGCTGCCCATTTGCAAGATCGCCACGTCTTTCATGGCGTAGCGGTCGAGGATCAGCTGGAGCGCGAAGTGGGGGATACCGCCCAAGCGCGTGATGCCGACTTTTTTCCCCTTGAGATCTTCCACCCGCTCGATGGCCGGCCGCGTGACCAGCGAGATGGTCAGCGGCGTCATCGCCGCGACGGTGATGACGTCGCCGCCGCGCAGCACGTTGGTCACCACCGCTGGGCCGCCGAAGCCGGCGACATTGGCCGCGCCGGAAAGCATCGACTGAATGATCAACGCCGACGCGCCGACGAACACCGGATCGACGTCGAGTCCGTACTTCTCGTAGATCTTCATGTCCTTGGCGACGAAGAACGGCAACGCGCTGGCGTTGATCGGCGAATAGGGGAAAGGCACTTTCGTCAGCGCCTGCGCCTGGGTGCTAACTGGCATGCTCAGCCAATGCACGAACACGAACACGAGCACGAACCCGGAGCGATGGAGTAATGGAGTGTTGGGTCGGAACATAATCAGCGAAAGAGCTTTTGAAATTCCTTGCGCTTCTCGGCGTAAAACGATTCGCCCAAGTCGTCCATTTCGACGAACTTGATCTTGTCGGCGTCGGGCACCGGCGGGTAGACGCCTTTGCGGTTGACGAACTCGCCGTTCTTGGCCATGAGATTCATGCTTTCGTCGTCGAGGAAAAAGTCGATGAACGCCTTGGCGGCATTCGGATGCGGCGCTTTGTGAAACAGCGACATGTAGCTGGCGTCGCCAAGCAGCCGATAATCGCCGCGCACGTAGTCCACCGGCGCGCCTTTCTGGCCGTTCAAGAAAACATAGTAGACGTAAGTAATGCCGATGGGGGTCTCGCCGGTGGTGACGCGGTCGGCGGAAGGCGCGAAGGATTCGACTAGAATCGGCTTCATCGCCGCCAGGTCGCGGATGAATTTGTCCGCTTTGTCCTTGCCCATGAGTTTGTGCAGGTTGGCGAGCCACTGCGCCGTGGTCGTGTGCAGCGTCGGGTCGGCCATGACGATTTTGCCGCGGAACTGCGGCTTGACCAAGTCTTCTAGCGTTTTTGGCGCATCGGCGGGCTTGATGATGCTCTTGTTATACATCACACCAACGATGTGGTTGCGCGCGCGCGGCCCCAGCTGCGGGTCGATGGCATCCTTGGGAAAGTCTTTCCACATGGGCGACTCGTAGCGCGCCAGGATGCCTTCCTTGTGCATGATCCGGTGGGTGTCCTCGGTGGACATCACCAGATCGAAGAGCGCCTTGCCGGCGCGCGCTTCGGTGAGGGCGCGGTCCATGACTTTAGTCGCCGAGGTGCGCCAGTAGTCGACGGTGACGCCGGTTTTTTTCTGAAAGATTTTCTGCAGCGGCTCGAAGATGTCCGACTGCATGGTGCCGTAGACGATCAGCTTGCCGTCTTTCTTCGCCGCCTCGATGAGCTTGGCGTCCTGGGCGAAGGCGAAATCGCTGAGAAATAGCATCGCGATGAAAAAGAAATGTATCATTGTGTTCTGCACCTCATACCGTCGGTCATGGTAGGGGCAACCCCCCGTGGTTGCCCGTCCGAGTATCGAAGAGAGCAGGCACGGGGGCCTGCCCTTACTAGCTTCTATCATTTGATTATCCTAGTCGCCCGCGCCAGCACCTCCGGCGCAATCGTCAGGCCGATCTGCTTGGCGGTCTTCGCAAGCTGCCGCGCTCGTTGTCGAAGTAGCATGCCAAGGATTAGGGATTGGCGGTAGATATCTTCGCCAATTCAGCAATCAGCGGAGGCGGGTCGTGGGTGACCGTGTTCCACACGATGTCGTAATCCACGATGTCATACCCGTGAGCAAGTCGATTGCGCATGCCGATAATTTGCGGCCATGGGATGTCGGGGTAACGCCGTTGAACGTCAGCAGGCACGCGGCTGGCGGCTTCACCGACAATTCCCACACAGCGCAAAATCGCCAGCCCCAGGGTGCGATCACGGTCGAGATCCGCGCGCTGACGATCACGTATAAGCCCTACCGCTTCCCGCGCATAATCCAGCATGTGACGCAATCGGACTTGAGGATCATCCCGCGACATACAACGGCTCGGCCTCCGCCACCACCTCATCGCGGAAATAATGGCTGAGGCATAGTGGCGTGTTCATATCCACCTTGCGACCGCCCACAAGCGCGGAGATCTCTAACTCCATCCCCGCCAGTCCGATCAGCCCAGGGGTATGCTCGGGATCGAACTCCACCAGCAAGTCCAAGTCGCTATCGGGACGAAAATCTTCGCGCAACGCCGAGCCAAACAGCGCCAACTTACGGATGTGATGGCGGCGGCAGAAGTCGGCGATTTTATCCTTAGGGAGTTCGATATTGGCGTAGTTCGTCTTCATCTCGTGACCCTCGTATTTAGGAGATAGCATACTCCCTTCACGCGCTTTGGCTCAACAGCTTCCTACCTCGTCAGCCAGCGAGTGGGCAGTCATCGACACTGGATCAAACATTGGCAGAATATAGGTTTCTCTCACCCTTCACCCTGGCGTCTACTTGATCACCCGATTCGCCCGCGAGAGAAATTCCGGCGACAGCGTTAGGCCGATCTGCTTGGCCGCTTTCAAGTTGATGACAAACTCAAACTTGGTCGCCTGCTGCACCGGCAAGTCAGCCGGTTTGGCGCCTTTTAAGATCTTGTCGACGTAGTGGGCGGCTTTGCGGTACAGGTCGTCGAAGTCAGCCCCGTAAGACATGAGACCGCCGGCCTCCACAAAGTCATCCTGTGGGTAAATGGCTGGCAACCGGTATTTAACGGCAAGCTCGACGATGCGCTTTCTTTCGGCAAAAAAGCCGCGACCGGCGGTCGGCATAATCGCGCCCACCTGCTTCTGCTTGGCAGTTTTAAAGGCGCTCTCTAAACCTTTGGCGTTGGGTTGAGTCTCGATCTCCTCCAGTTTTAGCTTTAGTGCCACAGCCGCAGGTCTGATCTCTTTCAGCTGGTTTTCTATGCTTGCTCCCTCCGGCCGCAAAAGCGCGACTCGCGAGAGTCTGGGGACTGCGTCCTTGAGTATCTCTAGCCTTTTGCTATTTAGCTCGGTCCCTAAACTCGATAACCCGGTGACATTGCCTCCCGGCCGCCCCAGACTGGCAACTAGACCTTGACTCACAGGATCCCCAGCGGTCGCCATCACGATGGGGATGTTGGCGGTGGCGTTCTTGGCCGCTAACGCAGATGGCGTCCCAGCGACCACAATTAGATCAACCTTAAGACGAACCAAGTCAGCCGCAAGCTCAGGTACGCGCTCACGCTTTTGATCGGCAAATCGGTACTCGACGGTGATGTTCTTTCCCTCAATCCAGCCAAGCTTGCTCAGTTCTTGCCGGAACGCCTCCACGAGGCCCGCGCTACTCGCAGTAGTGCTATTATCCAGGAAACCTATGCGGAAGATTTTCCCCGCAGGCTGCGCGCGCGCGGCGGAACTAGAAATCACAATAGCCATTGCCATTAGCCAGAAGAGAATAGATTTCATCATGGATTTATCTCCGAAGCTTTTGCTGACAACTTATCGCTGATCGCTGGTAACTCTCACCGAATCACCCGATCCGCCCGTACCAACACATTGGGCCGGATCGTCAGGCCGATTTGCTTTACCTACTTAAAAACACGAGGTTGAACTTCTTTGGGTGCTCGCATTGACGAATCTCGGCGAGGCGAATATTCTGTGTATATGAAGCCCGCTCAACAGAAGGTCTTGGAAGAGGTGTTGCGCTTGCCACTAGAGGCGCGTGCAGCTCTGGTTGGCCACTTATTGGACAGCTTGGATGATGCCGTCGATGAAGATGCTGAATCGGCGTGGAGTAAAGAGATCGCGCGCCGAATCGACGACCTAGACAAGGGTAAAGTAAAAACGGTTCCCTGGTTGGTGGCACGCCGCCAAATCCTCGGGCAATCCGGTGGCCGCGCCAAGCGTTAGATTTCACCCCAGCGCTATCGCCGAAGCCAAGGCGGCTCACGATTGGTATGCCAAGCGCAATCCGTCTGCCGCCGCGGCCTTTATGGCGGCCCTCGACGACGCCATCAGTGTCATCCGTAACAGTCCGGCGCGCTGGCCGCAGAATTCGCACGACACAAGAAAATATCTTCTTCGCCGATTTCCCTACGCTGTGATTTATCGAGTGACCGATGCAACGATCCAAGTCGTAGCTGTGGCCCATGGACGCCGCCGCCCTGGCTACTGGCGCAGACGAAGCCTGTAAAACTAAACGCACGGTAGCACTATCCATGCTACCCCTGACTCCAAGTAGGCATACTATCGTTGGTTCAATTCCGGTCTCGCGTTATCTTCACTGAATCACCCGATTCGCCCGCGAGAGAAACTCCGGCGACAGTGTCAGGCCGATCAGCTTGGCCGCTTTCAGGTTGATGACAAACTCAAACTTGGTCGCCTGCTGCACCGGCAAGTCAGCCGGTTTAGCGCCTTTCAAAATCTTGTCCACGTAGTGGGCGGCCTTGTGGAACAGGTCATCGTAGTCCGCCCCGTAGGACATCAGGCCGCCCTCATCGACGAACTCCTTCTGGAAGTAAATAGCCGGCAACCGATGTTTGGCGGCAAGCTCGACGATGCGCTTTCGTTCCGCGAAAAATTGGCGACTGGTGATCGTCATAATCGCGCCCACCTGCTTCTGCTTGGCGGTTTGAAAGGCGCTCTCTAAACCGTTGGCGCCGAATTGAGTCTCGATCTCCTCCAATTTTAGCTTCAGCGCCACAGCCGCGGGCCTGATCTCTTTCAGTTGGGATGACAGTATGCCGGTACCCTGCCCCCGCAGAAGTCCAACTCGAACAAGCTTGGGGATCGCGTCCTTGAGCACCTCTAGTCTTTTGCTGTTTAGTTCGGTCCCTAAATTCGACAGCCCAGTGACATTGCCTCCTGGCCGCGCCAGACTGGCAACCAGACCTGAACCTACCGGGTCCCCAGCGTTCGCCATCACGATGGGAATGGTTGTAGTCGCTTTTTTCGCGGCTAACGCTGGCGGTTCGCCTGTGGTCACGATCAAATCAACCTTGAGACGAACCAAGTCCGCCGCAAGCTCAGGTAACCGCTCACGGTTTTGCTCTGAAAATCGGTACTCGATGGTGAGATTCTTTCCCTCAATCCAGCCAAGTTTGCTCAGCTCTTGCCGGAAGGCCTCCGAGAGGACGGCGATACCAGAAGCATTGCTATTATCCAGGAAGCCGATGCGAAAGATTTTTCCCGCCTGCTGCGCGTGGGCGGCGGGGGCAGAAATCAGAATGGCAGTTGCCAGGAACCGAAAGAGAATGGTTTTCATCATGGATTTGTCTCCGCTGATTTTGCTGACAACTGATTGCTGACGGCTGACCGCTGACCGCTGTCATTTGATTATCCTCGTCGCCCGCGCCAGCACCTCCGGCGCAATCGTCACGCCGATCTGCTTTGCTGTCTTGAGATTGATCACAAACTCGAACTTCATCGGCTGCTCCACCGGCAGGTCGGCGGGCTTGGCACCTTTGAGAATCCTGTCCACGAAATATGCAACGCGCCAAGCGCCGCCAATCGCGTTACCGGCGTTCCTCCGGTCATGGCTTTTTTGCGATTAGCTTTTCCGCCCAACGCAAGACTTTTTCGGCGATCCTCACTGCTCGTTTGTATTCTTCCCGGACAATCGGCTCGGTTATTCCCGGATAGCGAGTGACCACCGCAAACCGGGTTAGCCGGCTGGCAGCTTTAACGGATTTGGGAATGGACGGGCCTGCCTTCTGAACCAGGTCGAGCAGCTCCGCGAGATCGTGATGGTAAGGGAAGCGTATTTTAAGGTGGAGTAATACGGCCTTGACGGCCTTTTCCGCGGCCTGCTGTGTGTCAAAGCAAAGGTCCTCCAGATAAACCTCGGGAATGCGACTATCGGCTTGAGCCCGCGCCAGGTTGCTTCGCGCTCGATTCAACCACTCAACGGGATCGTCCGCGGGCCTTCGCTTAGGCGGCATAAACGACCTTACCCTCTCTCAACGCGGGGTAAATCACCAGGGCGAAACAGTCGCCGTAGCGCTTAACGTCTGCAGCGGTCACGACAACAACATCGACGGCTTGGCCCACGCCAAACAGGTTCATGTAGATTTTTTCCGTTAGACGGCCACGGTGAAACTTGCCGCGCTTAATGACCAGCAAATCCACATCGCTATTCGGTCCCATTTCCCCGCGGGCAGCCGAGCCAAAAAGAATAATTTTCTCCGGCGCGGCGACCTTTACGATGCGCCGAATAATCTCGCTTAGCTGTCTTCGGTCTATCGTCGTTTTGCGCCTCATGTTTGGTCGTCCACCTGATCCTATCTTATCATTGCCTGATTCACTACCGAGACGTTAACACTCGCTAGTTGTATAGACTTTCATGCTGTTACTATTCTCTCGCGCCTTTTTTCACTTGATTATCCTAGTCGCCCGCGCCAGCACCTCCGGCGCAATCGTCGCGCCGATTTGCTTCGCGGTTTTCAGGTTGATAATGAATTCAAATTTCATCGGTTGTTCCACCGGCAGTTCGGCGGGTGTTGTTCCCTTCAAGATTCTATCCACAAAATAAGCGACGCGCCGGTAGATGTCCGCTTCGTCCGCCCCGTAGGACATGAACCCGCCGGCCTCTACAGCCTCTCTTCTGCCGTATATCGACGGTAACCGGCTCTTTAACGCCAAGCCCGCGATCCGTTTTCGGTTAGCATTCATCAGCCCACCGGTGGGCACGTAGAGTCCGTCCGGGCGTTGCTTGTTTAGACCTGCAAAGATCTTCTCAAAGTCGTCCGCAGTCCGCACCTCCCACGGCTGAAGAGTCAACTTCAGCGCACGTGCTGCGGGCTGAACCTCTTTCAGCTCGACTACGTGGTACGTATTTGCCGGATCGTGGAGAATCGCGACACGAGCAAGTTTGGGAACGGCTTCTTTGAGCAGGTCCAGCCGCTTACCACCTAGTTCTATGAGAAGGTTTGTAAGGCCGGTGACATTGCCGCCGGGACGGGCAAGGCTGTCGATCAGGCCTGCCCTGACTGGATCGCCCCCACCGCCCACCATAACGATAGGAATCGTCTTGGTCGCATTCATGGCTGTCTGGACCGCTCCTGCCGCGCCTGATACCACGATGATATCAACCTTGAGACGCAACAGCTCTGCCGCAAGCTCAGGAGTCCGACCGCGCTTGCTGTCCGCATATCGGTACTCCGTTGCGATGTTCTGTCCCTCCATGTATCCACGCTCGCGCAGAGCCAACCGAATTCCCTCGGCACGGGCGGAATCACTAGCTGCATCGCCCGTCGATAGATACCCTATCCGAGGGACTTTCTTCGGCTGCTGCGCGGCGGCGGGAAAGCTGTGCGCCAAGAGCAGAGCGCATAGAGCTAGTCTAGTGAATTTTTTGTGCATGGAGGTTGCCCGTGTCTTCTTCCTCTCCCTCTGGGAGAGGATAGAGGTGAGGGCGGCCGAATCGGAATTGCCCTCACCCTAGCCCTCTCCCAGGGGGCGAGGGAATCAGATCAGATCCGATAAAACTCCTTGGCGTTGTCGTAAAGGATGTTCTGCTTGGTCGCGTCGGATAGCTCCGGGCGCTTGAGCAGCTCGGGGATGTCTTTCAAGAATTCCCCGTAGACCCGTTCGTGTGGGTAGTCGGAAGGAAACATGATGCGGTCGTCGCCGATCACTTGGGCGACGTAGGCGAGAGATTTTTCTTCCGGTTCGCAGGTGACGTAGACTGGGCAGTCTTTGACGTAGTCGCTGGGTTTCTTTTTCATGTTCGGGAAGGAGCGGGCGCCGCGGGTTTCGTATTCGTAGTCCAACCGGTCCATCATGTAGGGCAGCCAGCCGCAGCCGGCTTCGAGGAAGGCGAGTTTCAATTTGGGAAACTGTTCCAACACGCCGTCGCAAATGATGCTGGTCAACTGAATCATCAACGGGAACGGATGTTCCAAGGCGTGCACTTGGCCCATATCTTCGAAGTAGTCGAAACCGAAGCCGCGGCTGGGCGCGCCGTGGATTCCCAGCGGCACGCCGAGTTGCTCAGCTTCGCGAAAGATCGGTTGAAAGAACGGATGGCCGAAGCCTTTGCTCAGCACCGTCGCCGACGGTAGGAAGGCGCCGACCATGTCGAGCTTCTCGACGGCGTAGCGCAGTTCCGCCGCGGCCGCTTCGGGATCTTGCACCGGTAGCACGGCGACGCCTTTCAAGCGCGAGTCGCGCTTGATGTAGCGGGCGTTGAACCAATTGTTATAGGCCCGCGACAACGCGCTGGCCCAGCCGGGATCTTGCACCAGACCGATGGCCAGAGCGGCGGTCGGATAAAGCACCGTGCAATCGACGCCGAGGGTCTCGACGAACTTGATGACGTCCTCCGGTTTGGTCTCTGTGACCTTATCCGGTCGGCCCGCGCCCAGGCCGCGCGGCCAGCCGTCGAGCGACGGAAACAGCGCGTAGGCGCGCGCCCGGCGCATGCCGCGGTATTTGCCTTCGAAGTACTCTTCGATCTCCTCGTGGTTTTCGTAAATATGGCCGTCGGCATCGATGACTTTGGGTTTTTGCACGATGGTGATTCCTTTCTACTGGTGGCGAATCGGATTGGGACGAGGTTAGGCAGTGACTCGGTTTGCTGTCAAGCGGACGGACCGTAACCGAGAATCGGATTATCTCTCGCAAAGGCGCAAAGGCGCAAAGGGACGGGCGGAGCCCGTCATCCGGAACGAATGCCAGGGATATATGAAAGATTTCTCTCTTCGTTCGAAATGACAACGTCCGAACTTTGCGTCTTTGCGCCTTTGCGAGAGTAATATCCGAATCCGAGAGTGGTTCCCGCGGCGCTATTTCCACAGCTCTTTGAGGAAGCCGGACTGCTTGAGCTCGTCGACGTAGCTGTTGTCGTAGTAGGCTTCGGGCGGCGTGTTGGCGGCTTGGGTTTTGTCGACTAGGCCGAATTCGCCCATCAGCCGCGCCATGTTGGCGACGGCGTCGCGCGGCATGGCCGGGTCGCGGCCGAAGCTGTCGGTGGCGAATTTATACAAGCGGTCGAGAATGTCGGGTTGGTTTTGCCGGGTGTATTTGGCGAGAGTTCGTTTCGCCAGGCTTTCTTGCGCGGTCATGATCTTGACGCCTTCGACCACGCCCTTGATCACGCGCAGGACGGTGTCGCGATTCTTCACCGCCCAGGAGCGGCGCGCGGCGACGCCGCCGGAGATCAGCTTGCTGCTAAATTTCCCATAATCCTGCGAGCTCACCAACTCGCGAAAGCCGTCGCGGATTAAAAGAAACGACTGTGGCGGCGACACCATGGCGCCATCGACGATGCCACGGCGCAGGCCGATCTCGGCTTCGGACTGGGTGCCCAATTGCAGCATGGTGACGTCCTTGATGGCGTAGCGGTCGAGAATCATTTGCAGTGAGAAGTGCGGAATGCCGCCCAACCGGCTGATGCCGATCTTTTTGCCACGCAGCTCTTCTGGCTTCTCTATGCCAGGCCGGGTGATCAGCGGCTAGGCCAGTGGCACGGTGGCGGCCACGGCGATGACATCGCCGCCGCGCAGCACGTTGGTAATCAACGCCGGCCCGCCGAAGCCGGCGACGTTGGCGGCGCCGGAAAGCATCGATTGAATGATCAGCGCCGAGGCGCCCATGAAAATCAAATCGACGTCGAGACCATGTTTTTCGAAAATCTTGGCGTCCTTGGCAATCATGAACGGCAGCGCGCTGGTGTTGATCGGTGAGTACGGAAAGGGAACTTTCGTCAGCGGTTGCGCTGAAGCTTTGGCGGCGCCGAGCAAGCCGGCCACGAGCACGAACACGAACACGATCACGAGCCCGCGACTGGGGTAATGGAGTGATGGAGTGTTGGGTTGGAAAAATGTCATGTGCGGTGGCGCGTCCTTATCGGCGGACCGTAGTTCGCGCGAGATTTTCTGTCAAGCGATCTTTCCCCCCTTTGGAAAAGGGGGATGAAGGGGGATTTGTTGCGTGGGGCGGTCTTGTTCATTTATTCGCGGTGAATCACGAGTCGGAAGAAAATCTCCCCTAACCCCTCTTTTGCAAAGAGGGGAATCGTAGCACCCAATTCGGAGTGGCTGCAATACACATTGATTGCACTAGCGGTTTTAGGTTAGACAGGAAACGAAATAACTTTCGTCCGAGGAGGTAGTTATGGCACGTAACGGGATTCCGGTCGTCGATGGCGACGGGCATGTGATGGAGGATTGGGATGCGCTCTTGCAGTATATGCCGGAGCCTTACATTAAAAGCGGCCGCTTCAAGGGGCGGATATTTCCGCCGCTCGATCATCTCCATGGGGCGACGCTCTATACTCTAGTGCCCGGCGCGTTTCGGCCGGTGCGCGAGGATGGCTGGCTGGAGTTTATGGAAGATGTCGGCATTGAGCGCGCGGTGCTTTATTCCACCGGCGGTTTGGCCTTCGGCAAAGTGATCACCCGCGAATTCGCCGTCGACGTCGCGCGGGCTTGGAACAACTGGTTCGCCGATACTTACTTAAAAAAGAGCCCGCGCTTCCAAGGGCTGGCTCTGGTGCCGCTGCAAGAGCCGGCGGAGGCGATCAAGGAAATGCGCCGGGCGGTCAAGGAATTAAACTTCTGCGGCGTCATGCTGCCGTCCACCGGCTTCAAGGGCCACTTGGGCGACAAGGAATACTGGCCGTTCTACGAAGAGGCGAGTAAGCTCGGTTGCTGCATTGGCATCCATGGCGGCGCCCATGAAGGCTTGGGCATGGATTGGTTGACGCCCTACGCGCCGATCAACGGCTTGGGCCACGCCGTCGGCCAGATGGTGGCGTTCGCCGGCATCGTCTTCAACGGCATCTTCGAAAAATTTCCCAATGTCCGCATCGGCTTTATGGAAGCCGGCGTGTCATGGCTGCAAACCTGCCTAGAGCGCTTCGACCGCGGCTGGGAAACCCATATCCAATACGATCCGCGCGGCGAATATATCCAGCTCAAGGCCGGCGAAAAGGTCAGCGACTACATCCGCCGCCAAGCCGAAGCCGGACGGTTTTTCGTCGGCTGCGAAGGGACGGAAAAAGCGCTGCACCATCTGATCGAAGCGGTGGGCAACAAGCCGTTCATGTTCTCCAGCGACTTCCCGCACGAAGTCAACAACGAATACTGCAAGCATGAGATCGACGAGATCGTCGAGAACGAGCATCTCAGCGACGCCGACAAGCACGCGGTGCTGCACGGCAACGCCGAGCGGTTTTATGGGTTGAAGCCGTTGGGGTGAGCATCGCTTTAGGATTTTCGATGAAGCGCCGATTGAGCCCACGATGAGCCAGGAACGAACCCAACCGGTTATCCGGATTTGTTTCCTGGTCATCGCTGTGCTGTTGCCGATTGGTGCCGCGGCGATCGCTCAAGACAAGATCAAGCTGCCGGTTAGCGTCTCGTCGAAGACTCTGGGCTACAGTCCTCTCTGGGTGGCGCAGAAGCAGGGCTTCTTCGCTGCCAATGGTCTGGACGTCGATTTGATTCTGGTGCGCAGCGGCGATCTCGCCTTGATGGCACTGCTCGGCGGTTCGGTGCATATTTCCGGCGGCAGCACGGCGGGCATCAGCGCCATCGAAAAGGGCGTCGATCTAGCTTTCATCGGTGGCGCGATCAATGGCCTGACGCATATGATCCTTGGCGGCAAGAATTATAAATCCTTCGACGATCTGCGCGGCGCGACCATCGGCGCGTCGGGCTTGACCGGCAGCACGACCATCGTGCTCAAGCGCATCCTCAAGGGAAAAGGCTTGGAGTATCCGCGCGACTATAAGCTCTTAAACGTTGGCGCATCGGCGCCGGCGTTTCTCGCGTTGAGCTCGAACCAGATCGCTGCGTCGATCATCGCCGTGCCGCTGGCGTTTGAAGCCGCGGACTTGGGCTACAACATACTCGCCCGGGTGGTGGACACGGTGCCGAGCTACCAGCTCGGCGCGCTGGCGCTGAAACGTTCCTGGGGCGAAAAGAATCGGCCGGTGGCGGTGCGCTTCATGAAGTCCATGGTGCAAGCCCATCGTTGGCTGTACAGCCAGCGCGACGCGGCGGTGAGTTTTCTCGCCAAGGAAATGCAGTTGAGCGCCAGCCATGCGCGGCGCGGTTGGGAATATTACACCGAGAAAAGGATTTGGCATCCGGAGGCGGACTTGAGCCACGAAGGCTTACGCATGGTGATCCAGATCATGGCCGAGGAAGGGCAGCTCCGTCCACCCCTGCCGGCGCCGCAGAAATTTGTCGACCAAAGCTACTTGAAAGAGGCTTTGCAGGAATTGGCCAGCCGCTAAATGGGAGTGCGATCTATGAGCGAATCGTCCATCGAAGTCGTCAATCCATTGGGTGTGGCGCGCCAGCAAGTAAGCAAACTGGCGCCGCGCCGCCACGACAGCTTGGCCGGCCGACGCATCGGCTTGCTCGATAACAATAAGCCCAACGCCGATAAGTTTTTGCAATTTGTCGGCGAGCTTCTTCGGCTGCGTCATCCAGACATTCAACTGGTCGCCAAGCGCAAGATGACGCGCATGGAGTCGGATGGTTTGGCGGAATTCGCCAACGATTGCGATGTCGTCGTCAACGCCTTTGCCGATTGAGGCTCTTGCACGTCGTGGAGTGTCCACGACTCAGTGAAACTGGAAGGGGCCGGGATCGCCACCGTGACGGTGGTGAGCAGCGAGTTTTGGAACTTGGCGCTGGCCGAGTGCCAGGCGCGCGGTGTGAAAGAGCTGCCGCTGGTCCAGGTGCCGCATCCGGTGGGGACCATCGGGTTCGATGCTTTGCGCGCGGTGGCTGAGTCGGCGGTGGATGCGATCGCCGCTAAGTTGGTTAGCGGCAGTGGTACGAATTCAGCCTCTGATACCGCTTCGTTAGCGATCGGCGAAGGCGGCACCGCCGCAACTCTTTCCGTTCCCAGCGATCCCGGCGAGATGTTCAGCTATTTTTTCGCGCGCGGTTGGACCGATGGCTTGCCGGTGCTGCCGCCGACTATGGCGGCGGTTGAAAAAATGCTCGCCGCCGGAGGGCAGAAAGCCGACGCAGTATTGGGCGTGATTCCGCCGTTGAACGGCGTCGCCACGGCGGAGAAGGTGGCGGCCAACGCGGTGCTGGCGGGCTGCTTGCCGGAATATTTTCCGCTGGTGCTAGCGGCGCTGCGCGCCATGACCCGGCCGGGCTACAATCTCGATGGCTTACAGACCACCACGGGAAACATCGCGCCGCTGGCGATCGTCAACGGGCCTTGCCGCAATTCTTTATCCATCAACTACGGCGCCAACGTGCTCGGCCAGGGCTGGCGCGCCAATGCCACCATCGGTCGGGCGATCCGTTTGGTCATGACCAACATCGGCGGTGCGCGGCCGGGGAGCTTCGATAAATCGACCATGGGGCAGCCGGCGAAATACACATTTTGTTTTGGCGAGAACGAAGAAAAAAGTCCCTGGGCGCCGTTTCATGTCGAGCGCGGCTTGGCGCGCGACTGCGATGCGCTGCATCTGTTCGGCGCCAGCGGAGTTTACAGCGCCGTCGATATGGCGAGCCAGACGGCAACCGGGCTGCTCAAGACCTTTGCGCTGACGATGACCGGCGGATTGGCCAGCGGCGTGACATCGACCGAAGTGCTGTGGGCGATCTGTCCCGAGCATGCGGCGATTTTCGCGCGCGACGGATTCTCTAAAGAGAAATTGCGCGCCGAGCTGTTCGCGCTAGCGCGGGTGCCTTACGACAAGATCGCCGATGAAAACTTAGAACTGCTCGCCAAGCGGCGGCCGCAGTGGTTCAAGCCCGGCGGTGCGCGCGAAGTCGGCGTGGTCGACCGGCCGGAAGATATCTGGATCGTCGTCGCCGGCGGCGCCGGCGCCAAGTCGGCCTATATCCCAGGGCGCACCGGGACGCGTATGCAGACGGTGGCGGTGGCAGGAGGGGGAGTGGAGTGATGGAGAAATGGAGTAATGGAGTGATGGGTCGAATTCGGCAGAACGCGGTGTCGCTACTGTTTTTCTTCGTATCGTTAGTGCCGACGTTGGTCAACGCGCAGATGAAGTCGATCATCATCGGCGAAGGGGTGCGCGGCGCGATGTATTTGCCGGCCTATATCGCCGAGGAAAAAGGTTTCTTCAAGCGCCGCGAGTTGGATACCCGCATGGTGACCTTTAGCCGCAGCAACGATATCAATGCCTTGGTGTCGGGCGATATACAGTTCGATCTGACGGCGCCGGATAAGGTGGTTCACAGCGCGCTGGGCGGTTTCCCGGTGAAGATGGTGATGGGCACGGCGCGCGGGCTCAATCTCGCCTTGACCGTCCATCCGTCGATCCGTTCGGCGGCGGATCTCAAGGGCAAGTCGGTGGCGATCACCGGCTTTTCCGGCCTTCCTTACACCGGGCTGCTGCTCTGTCTGCGCGAGCTCGGTATGACCAAGGAGCAGGTCGTGCCGCTCAACATCGGCGGCAAGGCCGCGCGTTTCGAAGCCTTGCTCGGCAACCGCGTGCCGGCGGCGATCCTCGATCCGCCCTACACCACGCTGGCGGCCAAGGAAGGCTACCGCTTGCTGGTCGATCTGGCGCCCCTCGATGTGCCGTACTTGCGCAATATCGTCGCGGTGTCGGAGAAAACCTTGCGCGACGATTCGCGCACCGTGGCGCGCTTCGTCGCCGGCCTGGCCGAGGGCATGCAGTTCTACCGCAACAAGGCGAACAAAGATGACAGCATGAAGATCCTGGCCAAGTATTTGCGCCTGCCGCTGGAGAAACATCGCGCCATGATCGAAGAGGGCTACGAAACCTACCGCGACATGATGCTGAAAAAGCCCTATGCCGATGCCGCGTCGATGAAAATCTTGCTGGAGATCATCGCCGAGTCCAACCCCAAGGCGAAGTCGGTGAATCTGAGCGCACTTGTCGATTCGTCATTTGTCGAACGCTTGGATCGCGAAGGGATGTTTGACCGCTAGACCTGGCTGGAGTGATAAATAATCGGAAGGATTTACCACAGAGGGCACAGAGAACACAGAGAAAATACTTTTCCGAACTCTGTGATCTCTGTGCCCTCTGTGGTGAAAAATTCTATTCCGTAAGCGCCTACAGCGGATCGTCCTGCAACTTGCCGATCATGCGGCGCCAGACGTTTTTGTCGGGTTGGAGTTGCGGCTTTTTGAAATCCAGTTGGCCCATGAGGCGGGTTTTTTCTTGCAGCTCGTTGCTCAGATTCTCGCATTCTTGCGACAGCCGTTTGATCAGCTTGCCGATTTCCACTTCTTTGCTCGCTGTGGCTTGAATCACTAATTCTTTTTCTTTCAGCTGGGTTTCTTGCAGCGCGAATTTGCCGTCGCTCTCTTTTAGCCGCTGTTCGAGCTCGATGATGGTGGCGCGAAAATCGCTTTCGACTTTCTTAAACTTGTTGGCTTTGGCTTGCGCCAACTCGTCATGTTGGCTGAGCTGGCTTTTCAGGGTGGTGAGTTCTTGGCTTAGCGCCGCAGTGGATTTGGCGACTTCCTTTTCGAGTTGCTCCGCCGTATAGCCGGGCGCGAGCGGGCGGTTTGCGAGTTCGGCGAGCTGCCGGTTCAAGTTGGCAATTTCGCTCTCCCGATCGTCGAGTTGGCGCTCGCTGTGGCGCAGCCGCTGCTCCAACGTCAGCATCTGCTCGCGGGTGCTGCTCTCGAGCATGGTGAAGGCGAGATTGCGCTCTTGCAGGGCCGCGGTGCTTTGCTCCAGCTGGTTGCGCAGGGTGGCGACTTCGGTCTGGCGCGATTCTTCGCTGCGTTGGGCGGTTTCGGTTTGCTGGATGGCGGTGACGCAGGCGCGGTCGGCGAGGTTGCTCAGCTTGCTAATATAATCGAGCAGCTGATTGGCTTGGGTCTCGATCTCGGCCAGGCCTGAGGCTTCGTCGAAGCTCAGGTTGGGCATTTCGTTGGTTGATTCTTCGGCATCGACTTCCAGTGGGCTGCGAACGATTGGGATGACATTATCACTGGCACGCATGGACTAAGCTCCTCCGGCGATTCTACAAGGCTGGTCGGAGAAGTTTTGAGCAATTCTTGTACCACCTTGGGCTGTCGGCATAGCGGTTATAACTGCTTGAAATGGAGGAAATATCGCAAAATTGTCGTTCCCTTAGTGGAGTTTGCCGCCGAAACTTGGACAATAACGTCCAGCTATCGTAAATTACCGCCACGGCATGTCCGGTACCTGAGCCTAGGGTAGCTGGCTGGCATCGGCCTAATGGCAATCGCTACACCAGTGTGGTGAAAAGCAGTCGGACGTTTTTTCCTCATGGCGGTACCAGTTCCTGCCGTGACTTGCTACAAGGGATCGTGTGAATCGAACCGAACCGATGATATTTTGGCGCCTGCGTCAAATTTTTGTGTTGTCGCTGGCGCTGTTTTGGGGTTGCGACGATATGACATTTCGAGTGGGAACCGCGGTGCAGTCTGGGCGCCAGGCGCTCTTACGCAAAGATTGCGTCCAGGCCTTGCCTCACTTTGAAGAAGCGGCGCGGCTCGATCCCAATTACGTCTATCGCTCGGTCCATTTCAGCCAAGGGATTTGGAGCTATGTCGGGCGCTGCCAGTACGCCGGCGGGGCATTGGCTCAAGCGCGGCAATCTCTCGAACTGGCATTGACTAAAGACAAAGACGACATTCTGGCGCGGCTCTATCTCGGCGCGACGTTACTGCGTAGCGGCGATGATGGGCGCGGCCAGAGTGAGCTCGCGAGCGCGTTGCAAAGCTTGCACGATTGGATTGAAAATTTGGTCGCCAGCCGCTCGGCCGAGAGCTATTGGGATCCCAACAAGCAAATTCGTTCGGAGATCAAAAAAACTTTGGCGCTGATGGCGGCGGCAGGCGGCGAACGCGCGCGGATATCGGCCAATGCTGAGTGGCTTGGCGCCGAGGTCGATGAGGAAATCGAACGGGTGCGCCGCGAGGAAAGTCAACGCAAAGGCTAACGCGACACGCCCGGCGGTGAATTTGTCGCGGGTTTGCACATTAGACTTGGAAAAAAAACTTGTGGCAGGTTATCTTAGTGGCGATGAAGTCATTAAAAACCGCGACCGCGCGCCGATTCCCAGACTGACACCATGGCGGCAAATAACTTAAAGGGACTGATATTGAGCGGTGGCCGGGGTACTCGGCTGCGGCCGCTGACCCACACGGCGGCCAAGCAGCTGGTGCCGGTGGCCAATCGGCCGATCCTGTTTCACGTCCTCGATAATTTGCAAAAGGCCGCGGTGAACGACGTTGGTATCGTGATCTCACCGGAGACCGGCCAAGCGATTCGTGACGCGGTGGGCGACGGCAGCGCTTGGGGCATGAAGGTTTCATTCATCGAGCAGGCCGAGCCATTGGGGCTGGCGCACGCGGTTAAAGTTGCCCGGCCATACTTGGGCGCGGACTCCTTCGTCATGTATCTGGGCGACAACTTGATCGGCTCGGGGATCGAAGCGTTCCGCGATGAGTTCGAAAAATCCGGCGCGGTCTCGTCCATTCTACTCAAAGAAGTGGACAACCCGTCGAGCTTCGGTATCGCCGAGGTCGACGACCAACAGCGCGTGCTCAGCCTGGTGGAAAAGCCCAAGGAGCCCAAGTCCAACCTGGCGCTGGTGGGAATCTATTTCTTCACGGAAAAAATTCACGGCGCCATCGACAGCATCAAACCGTCCTGGCGCGGCGAGTTGGAGATCACCGACGCGATTCAGCTGCTGCTCAGCCAAGGTTGCAAAGTATTGAGCCACCGCATCGACGCCTGGTGGCTCGACACCGGTAAAAAGGACGATCTGCTTACCGCCAACACGGTGGTCCTCGACGAATGGGTGCAGCGCAAAATTGACGGCGAGATCGATGGCGCGAGCCAGGTAACCGGCCGGGTGCAGCTCGGTAAAGGCAGCCGCGTGATTGGCAGCACGATTCGCGGGCCGGTGGTGATCGGCGACGATGTCTTGGTGGAAAATTCCTTTGTCGGACCGTTTACCTCCATCGGCAACGGCTGCCGGATTATTTCTTCGGTGCTCGAACATTGCTTGCTCTTGGAAGGCGCGCGGGTGGAAAACGTCGACCGTCTCGAGGACAGCTTACTCGGCAAAAACTCCGCCGTGGTGCGCGAACAAAAAAGCCGTCAGGGCTACCGCTTGATGATCGGCGACGACTCCGAAGTGCTGCTCTGATGCCGTTTACCTTCTCGCCCACCAAGATCGCCGAGGTGATCGTCATCGAGCCGCGGGTGTTCCCCGACGAGCGCGGCTTTTTCATGGAATCCTACAAACATTCGGACTTCGCCGCCCACGGCATCGGCGAACAGTTCCGGCAATCCAATCAGTCGCGCTCGGCGCGCGGCATCCTGCGCGGCCTGCACTATCAAAAACCGCCCAGGGCGCAGGGTAAACTGGTGCGCGCCATCACCGGCGCGATCTTCGACGTCGCGGTGGACCTGCGCCAGGGCGCGCCGACTTATGGCCAGTGGGTCGGCATCGAGCTCAGCGCCGACAACAAAAAAATGCTCTACGCGCCGGCTGGCTTTGCCCATGGCTTTTGCGTGGTCAGCGCCGAGGCGGATATCTTGTACATGACCACCGATGAATACGCGCCGGCGCTGGAGTCGGGCATCGCCTGGGACGACCCGGATTTGAACATCGCCTGGCCGGTGAGCACGCCGCAGTTAGCCGACAAAGATCGCCGCTGGCCGCGCTGGCGCGACGCCGACAGCGGGTTTGTTTATCAAAGTAAGTGAGCGCGATTCATCGCATTGGAAAATATGAAAACCATCTTAGTCACCGGCGGTTGCGGGTTTATCGGCAGCAATTTCGTCCGCTTGCTGGCGACAACGACCGATTATCGCATTGTCAATTTCGATAAGCTCACCTACGCCGGCAATTTGGAAAATGTCGCCGACATCGACCCCACTCGCATGCGTTTCATCCAGGGCGATATTTGCGACCGTGAACTGGTCGAGCGCATTCTTGGCGAGGAGAAACCTTGGGCGCTGGTCAACTTCGCCGCCGAGTCCCATGTCGATCGCAGCATCCTCGACTCGACGCCATTCTTGCACAACAACATCGGCGGCGTGCAAGCCTTGCTCGAAGCGGTGCGGCGGGTGGGCGTCGAGCGGTTTCTCCATATCAGCACCGATGAAGTCTACGGCGACAAGGAGGGTAAGGCACCGTCCAACGAAGAATCCGGTTTGGCGCCGAGTAGCCCTTACTCGGCGAGCAAGGCGGCGGCCGATTTGCTGTGCTTTTCCTACCGGCGCACCTACGGCCTGCCGATCGTGATCACGCGCAGCTCGAACAACTACGGCCCCTATCAGTTCCCCGAAAAATTGATTCCGCTACTTTTGCGCAACGGTCTTGCCGGTCTCGACTTCCCGGTCTACGGCGACGGCCAGCAGATTCGCGACTGGATTCACGTCGAAGACAACTGCCGCGGTCTGTTGGCGGTCTTGGAGCGCGGCCAGTTGGGCTCGATTTACAATATTGGCACCAGCGAGGAGCGCACCAATCTCGCCGTGGTCGAAACGATTTGCCGCGCCATCGCGGCCCATCAGGGCGTCGATGCGGAGCAGATTACCGCGCGCATCCGCTACGTCACCGACCGTCCCGGCCATGACCGGCGTTACGCTCTCGATACTTCTAAAGTTCGTAACGAGCTGGACTGGGCGCCGCAAGTAGACTTCCCGAGCGGCTTGCAGCGCACCGTCGACTGGTATTTGAGCCACGTCGACTGGGTGGGGCGGGTGACCTCGGGCGAGTACCGCAAGTACTACGAATCGGTTTACACGCAGAGCTGGGGCAAGAGTTCCTAATGGACCGGGTCGTCGTCATCGGCAGTAGCGGACAGTTAGGCCATGACCTGGTCGACGAACTGCGCGCCGCCGGCCGCTTCGAAGTCATCGCGTTGGATCATAGCCAGATCGAATGCACCGATTTAGCGTCGACACGCGCTGCCTTGCGGCCGCTCAAAGCGCGGGCGGTGATCAACTGCGCGGCGTTTGTCCGGGTCGATGACTGCGAGTCGCAGGCTAGTGAAGCGTTTGCGGTCAATGCCATCGGCGCCCTCAACGTCGCTCGCGCCGCCGCCGAGAGCGGTGCCAGGTGCGTTTACATCAGCACCGATTATGTTTTCGACGGCGCCAAGGATTCTCCGTATCTCGAAACCGACGCCACCGCGCCGATCAATGTTTACGGCGCGTCAAAATTGGCCGGCGAGCATTTAGTCCGCCAGACGGCGGCCGATGGATTGATCGTCCGGGTGGCGAGCCTGTTCGGCAAAAGCGGCGCCCGCGGCAAGGGCGGCAATTTTATCGAAACCATTGTCGCCAAGGCGCGCCGGGGCGAAGCGCTCAAAGTCATCGACGATATTAAAATTTCCCCGACCTACGGGCGCGACGCGGCGCGCGCGATCGTGCAACTGGTTGCGGCGAATGCCAGCGGTATCGTTCACGCCGCCAACAGCGGCGATTGCACTTGGTTCGAGTTCGCCAAGACGGCGTTGGAACTTTGTCAGTTGACGGCGCCGGTCGAGGCCGTGCCGTCGGCGCAATTCCCGACGCCAGCGCGCCGGGCGAAAAATTCTGCCCTGGCGAGCGCGCGCTTGCAGCCGGAGTTTAAAATCGCCATGCCGCACTGGCGCGACGCCCTGCGCACGTACTTGGGCGAAAAGGGTCATCTGCCTTCCTAGGCAGTTTTCTCGCTGCGGGCCTTTGCGCCACGGTCAGCGATCATGCTACTAACCTGGATAAATCTAAAATCGTGAGGAACTCATCATGCGCATAGTCGAGAAATTATTTACCACCAAGCAGCATGGCGTTGCCGGCTATCTGGCTACGCCGGAACGCAGCCAACCGGGGCCGGCGGTCTACTTGATTCATCCCAAGGGCGGCCTGGGCGAATTCATGAAGATCGAGACCCGCAAGTTCGCCCAGCTGGGCTATACGACTTTCGCCGTCAACGCCTTCGAGCAATTGGGCTATCCCGAAGAGACCCACATCGTCACCGGCGCGCAGATCCAGGCCAAGACCCCCGACCCCGAATTCACCCGGGTGCTCACCGAGGGCTGGCGCTTCCTGCTCAACATGCCCAACATCAACAAGAACCGCGTCGCCGTCTGCGGCTACTGCATGGGCGGGCGGATTGCGATTCACTTCGTCGCCTCGGTGCCCGAAGAAGTGCGCGCCTTCGTCGGCTACTATCCGACGGTGCGCGATGAGCCTTCTTCCGCTCTGCGGCCGATCCATCCGAGCGCCGCTGTACAAAAATTCCGCTGCCCGTCGATCAATCTCTATGGCGCTGACGATGTGACTACGGTGCTGTCGCAGCAAGAAAGAATGTATGAAGCCTTCAAGCAAAACGGCCAGTCGTCAGAGTGGCACTACTTCCCCTTCGGCGGCCATGGCTACGTCGACCCCGGCGCGCCCGGCTACAACGCCCGCACCGCCGACCTGTCCTGGCCGCTGGTGGCTGACTTCCTGGAGCGCAATTTGGATTGGAGCACTCCTGAGGTCGCCAATCCGAATGTGATCGTTTAACGACTCCGCAGCCTTCTAAACGAAAAACGCCGCCTGGGCTTGCATGCACAGGCGGCGTTTGATTTTGAAGATCGTTTTCGTAGCTAGAGTTGGACCGGGGCGGGAACCTTCTTAACTATTCAGCATCGACTCGATGATCGTCTCGGTTGATTCAAAATAACGCCGGTGAGTGCGGCGCAAGGTTTCCTCGCGATCGGCCTCCAATAGTACGACTTCCCGCGATCCGCGGGCGTCCCCTAAACCTAATTCGATATCAAGGCGCTCGCGCTGGGCTTCGGCGCGTCGATCGTCCGTAAACCGCTTGAATTGCAAAAGACGCCCGGACTTGCGTTCGTAGTCGATTAGAAAGATCATGGTTAACCTGCCGTTCGAGCCGAAATGATAATGGCTCTAAGTAGATCTTGCAACTCGCTTTTGAGTTTAAGCAGCTGTGCTCTTAATTCCTCTGGTGCTTGATCGGTTTGAAGAAGCTGTAATTCAAGGCGCTCGAATTGCGCGATGTTGTTCGATGATTTTCCGAAAATGTCCTGTATCATGAATGGGCCTCCGCCGTATTTGATTTCAGCGTCGATTGTATCCGCGATTGTTTCTACCGCGGATGCCCAACCATGTTGAAGGGATGTGCGGACTTGAATCTCGACTAAGAATCCATCGATGTTGACGATGAGGTGGACCGCGCGATAACCGTGGCTCGGCTTCACTCTTCTATCTTGTACGATGGCGTTTGGAAACAAACCGAGGATGTCTTTCAGTGCGCGCTCCTGATCCACAATGTTATCGACTTCGACCCGACACCCGGCTATATCCTGGATTTTTGACAGTCGGGTGCGCTCGCGATTTAACTTCGCGATGATGGAGTCCGTCGATTTGGCAGGTCGACTAACGGGATTTAGCCCTAGACTGGTCAGCTGCCCAGAAACCCGCTCTGCTGCAGGTCCGAAGGAAAGCCGAAACTGCTCCAAGGCGTGCAAATCGTCTTGGCTCACTGGACCTTTGCGCAGCCGTTCACCGAGCTTGTTCAGTTGGCTGGTACTGAGAAGCTTGTTCATTTGATCAATCGAGTGGGTACCATCGAATGAAAAAGCCGCCCGACAAATGTTTGCAGGGCGGCTTTTTGTGATTACTCCGATTGCCGTTTCAACGGTTATTCACCGAGCGTTTCATCCGCCGCCGCGCAGCGTGCCCTTGAACTGCTCCACGGTCATTTTACCGGCGACCATCAGTTCCATGTCGGAGCCGCTGGTGTAGTGGCTCCAGTCGCCGATCGCCAGATCCCAGTGCAGGACTTTGCCCATGGGCGGGAGGTCGGCGCCGAGTTGTTTATCTTTGTGCGAGATCGGGATCTCCAGGTTGCGGCCGATGGCGCGCACGTCGGCTTTTTGCTGCTTACACCAATTGAGTACTTCGGCAAACGTCATTATTGCTGCTCCGCTGGTTTATTTTCCGATTTCACCGGGTTGTAAAGATGTTCCTTCAAGCCGGTGTGGACGCCGTAGATCACTTTGCCGATTTTAGGCTTCTTCAAGGGCTCGGTGCTGACCTGGTACAGGATCAGCCGCTCGGTGCCGGTGTTGTTGAGCTGGTAGAAAAATCCCGGAGGGACGTGAACGGCTTGGTGCTGCTTCAAATGATATTCCTCGCCGTCATGCAACCCTTTCATGGTGCACTCGCCCTGGACCACGAAAAAAGTATGGTCGGAGCCGGGATGGCAATGCAGCTCGTCGTTGACGCCGGGTTCGTAGCTGTTGAGCGCGATGTGCAAACGGTCGGTTTGGGTCGGACGCGCGTAATTGCGCCCGGTGGGTTTGCCCCACTGGGCCTCGTTTACGACGTCGACTTTGGTAATCTTGTCGATTTTATCCATGGAATCCTCCTGTCGAATCGGTCTCGTTAAATCTACAGGATGTTGGCGCTGGAACACAAGCGTCGGCGGTGAGCATCCCGGCGCGTTGACAGCATCACGCGCGGCCCATAGATTCACCCCATGACGGGGTTCCGATTGATACTAAGCGCACACTTGGCGTGGCTGGCGTTGTTGGTTGGAGTCGCTTACCCAGTGGCGGCCCAGGAATCCAAACCGATTTATTTCGGCACGCCGACCCGCAGCGTCGCCTGGTTTCCGCTCTATGTGGCGATCAAGCGCGGATTTTTGCACAAGGAAGGCATCAACTTGCAGCCGGTGGTGATGGACTCGCGGGTGATCGTGCCGTCGATGGCGAGTAAGGAGATTGCGTATTCCACCGGTCTGGGTTCGGCGATGATCGGCGCCTCCAAAGGCTTGCCGCTCAAAGTCGTCATGATCCTCGGCGGCAAGACTCATCTGGTGCTGGTGACCCGGCCGGAGATCGCATCGCTCAAAGAAATCAAAGGCAAAACCATCGGCGTCACCCGGCCGGGCAGCGATGTGCACCGCATGCTCAACCTGGTGGCCAAAAGCGTGGGTATGGATTCGAACGACGTGAAGGTATTAGGCGTCGGCGATCTGCCGAGCCGGGTTAACGCGTTGCGGCGCCGGATCGTCGACGGCGCGGTCTTGTCCTTGCCCTATGACTTTCTCGTCGAGAAGGAAGGGTTTCGCCGCTTGGCCTATTTCAAAGACTATGTCGACGTGCCGATCATGGGCTGGACCGTGCATGAGGAGCGCATCCGCGAGCGGCCCGATGAGATCAAGAAAATCATCGCGGCGATCCTGCGCGGCGTGGCCTTCGCCAAGAGCCGGCGCCAGGAAGCGCTGCCGCTGTTGCAGGAATTCGTCGGCTTGGAAAATCTCGAAGTGGCGGGCAAGGCCTACGAGGTCGTCAAGGACATGTGGCCAAGCGACGGTTTGACCTCCGAGCTGGGGCTGCGCAATGCGATTGCCGCCAATGAAATTCCCGCCAACGTTCCCCACGAGCAGTTGGTGCAGTGGACGCTCTTGAAGGAGACGCTGGCTATGTTAAAAAATGATCCGACATTTCGTTGAGAAAGATTTTTTCACCACAGAGGGCACAGAGATCACAGAGGGGGTAGGGGCGAAAGATTTTTCGCCCGTACATTCAAACCTGGGGAAAGATGCTTTGATGAAAACATTATTCAGACTTGTCGTGCTGCTTTTGATTGGCGTCGCTGTTAACGCTTCGGCGCAGGGGAAAAGGCCGATGGCGCTGGCCGACTTGGCCAAGTATCGGGGCGCCGACCGGGAAAAAATTCTTTACGAGGGCGCCAAGAAGGAAGGCAGCTTCGTTTGGTACACCTCCTTGGTACCTCACAAAGAAATTAGCAAGGTCTTCATGACCAAGTATCCCGGCGTGAGCATCGATATCTACCGCGCCGATGGCGTGATTTTGTCCAACCGGATCTCGTCCGAGCACCAGGCGCGCCGCTACATCATGGACACCATCGAGACCACGCCGCCGCCGTTGATGCCGCTGCGCGATAACAAGATGTTGATGCCCTATTACTCGCCGCATTTGGTGAACTATCCCGAGATCGCCAAGGAAAAGGCCGACGGCGATTTAGTCTGGTGGAGCACCGACCGCGAGTCGTTGATCGGCGTCGGCTATAACAAAAATAATTTTCCCGCCGCCGATCTGCCCAAGCGCTTCGACGATTTATTGAAACCGGCGTTGAAGGGCAAGATGGGCACCGCCAACAACGAGACCGGCGCCCGCGCCATCGGCGGTATGATCAAGGCCAAGGGCGAGGAATATGTGCGCCGGCTCAAGGACCAGGAGCCGCGGCCCTTCGCTTCCACGGCGGCCGGGTTGGCTGACATGATCATCACCGGAGAGGTGCCGATCTCGTTTACCATGGTGCAGACCAATTTGACCCAGCCGGCAGCCAGCCGCGGTGCGCCGGTGGGTTGGCTGCCGATGGAGCTGGTGCCGGTCAACGCCGGCGGCGCCGCGGTGTCGGCCAACGCGCCCCATCCCCACGCGGCGCTATTGTTTGTCGATTTTCTCTTGAGCCCCGACGGCCAGAAGATGTACGCCGACAAACTTTTCTATACCAGCGCGACGCGCAAGGTGAGCTACGAGAAGTGGTATCCCGACAAGGGATTGACCACGGCCGAGTACGAAGAGCGCGCCGACAAGTGGCTCAAGCTGCTTCGCGAGATCAGCCGCAAATAACCCCTGGAAGGTCCTATGCGGTCTCCGGGAGCGCGGCGAAATTCCTAGATTTAACCAGGGTTTACCGGAGCTTCGGAGTGTTCCCTTGAGGCTTGCCTAGCTAACTCGTCCGGTTACACCGCGATAATATTTTCAACCCGGCGAAAACCAACGGGAAATCCCCTGTAGCCGGGCTGAATCCCGTACCCCCTCCCTTTGACGTCTAAGTAACGAGTGATAAGCGTAGCTGCTCCAACTTGGGGGAGGGCAATATGGCTGCAAAAATCGACTGCATGACCTGCCGGAAACGGCCGAGAAAAAAACCGCGTAAATAGGGTTACGCCAAGCGAAGGTTGAGGAGAGAGGATCGCCAGATCCGCCATACACAATCATCACTAAACCAAAAAGGCCTGCGCTTAATCACGCAGGCCTTTTTTATTTCGGGGCGTATGTCGGGTTTCGGAGTATGCTGCTGCTGGGTGAAATGAATACTTGATGCTCAGCTCGGTTTTCACCACGAAGTGTTTCATGAGCTTACGCGCGGCTGCGGATAATGAAAATCAACGATCACGGCACATGGCACTCTCTCTGACTCGTCATGCCGGCGTAGGCCGGCATCCATCCCCTCCGCCCCACCTGGATACCGGCCTACGCCGGTATGACGGATTCCGGTCGATTCGTCATTCCCGCGCAGGCGGGAATCCAGGTTTGTGCTGCGCCGAATTAACCTGGATACCCGCTTTCGCGGGTATGACGGAAGCTAGGCTATCAGCCACAAGCGAGTATTTTCTAAGGAGCCACGAAAAGCACGAAGTTCGGAATGAAGTTTATCCGAGCCTTCGTGTCTTCGCGGTGAAACAATCTTTACTGCTTACTCGCAGGTCCGGCTCTTAGAAAAAAGCCAGGGTGCGCATCTCGATACTTTCGCGCGGCGGCACGTTGGGCGGCGCGGTGGGATCGTCGAAGGCGCAGTGGGCGGTCCAGCGGGCGCGGCCGTCCTTCAAGGAGTCATAGCATTTGAAAACCATCGCTTCGTTGCGCAGCATGTTGGGGAAATAATACCAGCGGTGCGCCGGGTTGTGGGTCGAGTGATAAACTTCGCCGCGCCGGTTGGGATAAATCCGCGCGCTCGGAATCAGCTCACTCATGCCGATGCTCTGGGCGTCGGCGATGGCGAGATGTTCGTTTTGCACCGGTTTGTTGATCGGCCGCCAGGTCTGTACCACGGCGAAGCGCCGGCTGATTAGATCTTCCGCTTCGTCCGGCAACAAATCGCGCACCCGCTGCGGCCCGGACCATTCGGTGTAATCGTTGTGCACGTTGCGCACCGGGCTGCTCACCTGGTGCTGTTCGCGAATGGCGTCGTCGGCGGCGCGCAGGGTGTGATCGAACACCAACACCCGTTTGGCGCCGGAACTGCGCTTGACCAGCTCTTCGGTCTCCTTGTAGTAGACCGAACGGACTTCGTCCTCGTTGTAGAAATTCTTCACCTGGGTGTCGTGCTGGACGAGAATGAAGCCCTCGCGCTCCAACGACAGCCGATCGGCGATGGCGCGGCCGTTGTGGATCGGCATCATGAACTCGGCATACTTGCCCTTGCGCTGTTGATCGGCGATCTCCTGCTTGACGCCGCCGTAGCTCTCCGGCGTCTCGGTGGTGTCGGTGAGATAGTGCAGCAGCGCTTCAAAGGCTGGCGCGGCTACTTCGACTCGTTCGGCTCGTGACATTGGTCCGTCCCCTTTGTCTGCAATTCCGTGTAGGGGCGAAAAATTTTTCGCCCCTACTTCGCCATCATATCGCAGGGCGTCTGCCTTGGGCCCAAGCTTTCGTAATACTCGTTGGTCTCCGGGTTATAACGGCCCTGGTTGAAGTCGCCGCCTTTTTGGCTGCGAATGATCACCGCCACGGTGCGTTCGCCGACCGTGAGCTCGGTGTGAATTTCGTAGGGCTTGACCAAGTCGATGTCGCCGGGGCCGCACAGCACGTTCTCGGCTTCTTTGATCTGTGCGTATTGGGGCTTGGACCGGTCGTCGAGGCGGTCGTAGCGCACGACCTTTTCATGGCCGTCGATGACACCGTAGAGCGTGTAGATATGGGCGTGGTCGTGAATCCGCGCGGCGACGCCTTGGCGCGCTTGGCCCTTGGTCAGGCCATTGATGGCGAAGCCGTAGTCGGGATCCTCGTAGAAAAGTAAATTCTCGGCGCGGCCGTTGGCCGGCACGCAGTCGGGCCATTTCTTCGACGCTTCGATCATGTCGGGATCGGACAAGAGTTCAGCCAAAACCGGCCGCAGGCCGTTCCAGCGCTTGTCGAGGTCGGTTTCCTTGGCGAACAGTTCGCGGGTCTTTCTGATGAAACGGTCGCGGGCGTTTTCGCCGCTGGATCGGGTTTGTGTCGCAGTCGCGGTTTGAGTTTCCATGGTTCCTCCTGGTCTAAGGTTGGATTGCTGGTTGATTTCATTTAAACCCCGCCTCTTGAGGCGGGCACAACTAAATGGGGTATCCAAAGGGGGCCGAGCATCCCCTTTGGTCGTGAGCGGGGTTCAAACCCCGCTCACGATATTAACTTGATTGATGGTCGCCGAATTGCCGCGGCTTTCGTATTCGCCGGCGCCGTAAAAACGCGCGCAGTTGTCCCAGAGGATTTTGCGCTTGTCTTGGTCCGGCAGTTTGAGTTCGAGAAAGCTTTCGACGGCGTGGGGGTACTTGGAATCGCCGTGCGGATAATCGGTGGAAAATACCAACTGGTCGCAGCCGAACTCGGCGATGGTGTATTGCGCCGGCGATTCGTCGGGTTCGATGGAAATCCAGCACTGCCGTTTGAAATACTCCGTCGGCGTCATCTTCAAATCCGGCATGAAGACATCGCCCTCACGCTCGTAGCCTTCGTCCAAGCGCCACAAGAGCCATGGCAGCCAGGAACAGTTGGCTTCGAGAAATGCCACGCGCAGCTTCGGATGGCGCTCTAATATCCCGCCGCCCAGGAACGCGCCCATGCCCATCATCTGTTCGAAGGGTTGGGCATAGACGCGGCGCAGGCCGAAGTTGGGCTCGAAATGCTCCGCCGCCTGGCGCGAGCGCGATGCCGAGGCTTCGTGAAAGCCCAATGGCAGATTCAACTCTTCCAACAAATCCCACAACGGCTCGTAGTGCGGATCGTACCAGTTGATGCCGTTGATGATGTTGGAGCGCAGAAACACCGAGCGGAAGCCGTACTCTTCCTTGACCCGGCGGGCTTCGCGCAGCGCGTCGTCGAGATTGTAGACCGAGATCATGCCGGCGCCGAGTAAGCGCTCGGGATCGGCGGAGCAAAAATCATGCAGCCAGTCGTTGTAGGCGCGCGCCATGGCGTTGGCGAAGCGCGGATCTTGATCGGGAAATGTCAGGATGCCCAAGCCGCGGGTGGGAAACAGCACCGCGGTGTCGATGCCTTCGGTATCCATCGCTTCCAGCTGCACATGGCCGGTCCAGCCGCGCTCGGCATGGCTGCGATAGATATCTTGGTTCTTATTAAAATTATTGCCGCGGTGCGGCGTCCCGCCGGTACGCCGGGTGTCCTTGGGCACTTTCGGAAAAATCGTGCCGAGATCGCGTACGTTATCGGACGTTCTGCCACGCGGCGCCTGATCGAGAAATTCCTTATCGATGTAGCGCTCCCAAAGATCGGGCGGCTCCATGATGTGCATGTCGCTATCGAAAACCTTAAAGCCTTTTTTCGCCATGATGTTTCCTCCGATGGGCCGAGCGTAATGCCGAGGGTGGGGGGATGTCAAGCAATCAGTGGCGTTCCTGGCGTTCGCGCACCGCGCCGGTGCCGACTTGTCCGTGAGGCCAGAGGCAAACGCAGAATCTCTACGAAATCTGAACAGCCGGCGACCTTGTGCGATCTTCGGGTTGACTCGTAGCCGAGCGCGTATAGAATTGATTTCAATCGATATCGGGGGAGAACATGCGGACTAATCTCAAACGAAAGAACTTCTTTCTCGACGAAAAAAAAGTTCGCCGAGTCCGGGTTATTTTAGGTAAGAAGACCGAGACCGAGGCCATTGATGCTGCTTTGGATTTGGTGGTCTTCAAGAAAGAAATTCTTGCTTCGTTGGAAAAGGTCGCGGGTAAAGGCGGGGTCGAGAAGGTTTTCTAGTGGCCAAGCATCTCATCGACAGCGATCTTTACATCGATCTCATTCAAAGCCGCGCGGCACTTCCGATCGTCCGTGAACTTTACGAAAGCGCCGCGCCGGGAATTTATTTTAGTTCCATTGTCATTCAAGAGTTGTTGGCGGGGGCGCGCGGACCGGGTGCGAGATCCCAAGTCGAAACTCTCTATCGGCCCTTCGAGCGGGCCGGCCGAATCGTAACCCCGACTCACAGCCATTGGAAAGCTACCGGCGACATGTTGGCCAAGGCGCTAACGCTGCGGCCGGATTTACGGAACAAGCTTCCGAGTCTCGTCAACGACTGCCTGCTCGCGTTGAGCGCGAGGTCGATTGGCGCAACTTTATACACCCGGAATCGCGACGATTTCATGCTGCTCAAGCGTCTGCGGTCCTTCGATTTGGTCGTGATCGGCTGAGAAGCTTGCTAACGACAGTTCAATCCAATCCATTGTTGTCTGTTAACTCAACAGATTCTTCGGTGCGACAGCGCCACGCGATCATGGCGGTTTAGGAAATACTGAGTCCGTCGATTGTCACGGGGAGTCTCCCGCCGGTTAGACTTCCAAGACCATGCCATCCTCGGCCACGGCTACCGCTAAGTCGTTTCTATGCGCGAGCATCTCAGGGCCGAGGTGGGTGAGGAGGAGTCGCTTGCAAGTCAGGCGGTCGAGGTGGGCGGCGAGCGCCTGATAGTTGACATGCATGCCGGGCTGCTCGCGATAAAATGAGCATTCGCACAGAAACAGATCGACGCCGGCGGCATGTTCGATGAACCGGTCGATCCACAATGAGTCGCCGGAAAACAAAATTTGCTTGCCTTCGTAGCTGACCTTCAGCGCCAAAGAAATGGCATCGCTCTGGTGCGTTACGCGAAAGGGCAGGACTGCAATGCCGTCGACGTTGGCCGGTTCATCCGGCTGCAAAGTCACAAAGCGCGTCGGCGGAATCTCCTTGTCTTCGCTGGCGCCGCCGTACATCGTTTGAAACAGCGCGCGGACTTTGGCTTCGGTGCCCGGCGGGCCGGCGATGATGAGCGGCGTGGTTCTGGGCTGGCGATAGAGGGACTCAATGAAGAAAAACGGCAAGCCGGCGAAATGATCGCCATGGAGATGGGAGAGGAATATCACGTCCAGGCGACGCGGGTCGAAGCCGGCGCGCTTCATCGCCAACAAAGTCGTCGGCCCGCAATCGAGCAGGAACAACTTGTTCGTAGCTTCGACCAGATAGCCGCTCTGATTGCGCCCGCCGCTGCCAAAGGCGTCGCCACAGCCGAGGATGTGTAGCTTCATGATCGGTTCACATTACAGCAATGCGCCATGGTCTTGCCAAGATGTAATTGCAACTGTCACGGCATGTTGACGCCGGTGGGCGCGAAGTAGTCTGACTTGGCCGTGCGCGTTGCTCGCCAGGGGAGTTCGACACGGCTGCCGTCCGGCAGGTCGACGCGCGCGGTGCCTTCGATGCGTTCGCCGCGCACTTTGCCGGTGAACTCATGGCGGGTGAGGCCCATGCCTTCGAGGGTGATGGCGAGATTGAAAGAGATATTGTCGCCGGTCAGCTTTACGTCCGTCAGCACTTCGCGGTTCGTGCTGGCGCGGACGGCGCCTTCGGCGGCTTGAAATTGTTGGTCCAAGACCGCCGCGTAGTTAACCCGCTGGCCGGCGAGAGTGAATTCCCAGCTCCAGTTGCCGGTGATTTTCGCCGGCACGATCCACAGGTGGACCGACGGGTTGTCGCCTTCGACTTTGTCGGCGGGCCAAGTGCCCAAGTCCCAGGTGCTGGTCAATATTCGCGTTCCCGGTCTAGCTCTTTCGAGAATCGTCGGCCGGAGTAGACGCATGAGTTCGGGAAACAGCCACATGGTGATCACGGTGGCTTCGCGCAGTTCGGCGTCGAAGGCGTTTTGATGCAGGAACTTGACCCGGTCGGCGACGCCCTGGGCTTGGGCGACGCCGTTGGATTCGGCGACCAGCTTGGGATCGATGTCGACGCCCCAGCCGCGTAGTTTGGAATTCAACTTCGCCGCGGTGAGGACGATCAGGCCGTTGCCGGAACCCAGGTCGACGATCACGTCGTCGTCGCGCAGGTCGGCGAGATTGAGCAGGCGCGCGACGCTTTCCGGCGTGCTCGCTTGGAAAAACGAAAAGCGTTCTTGGGCCGACACGCTGGCGGCGCTGAGTAGCGCGATGGTAAAGATGAGTATGCGAATGGTCTTGGGCATGTTTCTCTCCATTGCGGTTTCGATTGAAGTAACCAATTCTTTGGCGCTGGTCAATTGACAACCGCTCTACGCCCAAATACATCTCGTGCTGTCTAGGAGTGAATTGGCTATGACGCTGCGAATTCTAATCGGTGTCGTGATCGTTCTTGGGCTAAGCGCTGGCGATGTTGGCGCGCAGGCGCGCAAGGTCCGCGTCGCCATGCCGGGTTACACTATCGCCGGGATTTCGTTTCTTACCGCCAAACTCAACGGCTACTACGCCGCCGAAGGTTTGGACGCCGAGCTCATCGCCATGCGCGCGCCGACGGCGAATTTAGCCGTCTTGAGCGGCAGCGTGGAATTTTCCACCGTGCCGTTGGTGGGCTTGAACACGGCGCTGCGCGGCGGCGCGTTGAAGATCATCATGGTCCACTTCGACAAGCCGCAGCATGTGCTCTACGTCAAAAACGACGTGCCGAACTTAAAATCATTGCGCGGCAAAAAAATCGCCGTCTCCGGCCCCGGTGTGATCGACGATGTGCTGCTCCGCGAGGTGCTGGGTAATAACGGCATCGATGCCAACAAGGAGCTGACCATCCTCAGCATGGGCGCGGCCGATACCCGGGTGACCAGCTTGATCAGCGGCGCGGTAGAGGGCGCCATGATCATCGCGCCGTTTACGTTTACCGCCAAGGATGCCGGCTTTCGCGAACTAGTGGTCTTCCGCGATCAGGGACTGCTCCTGCCCAGCGGCGGTGTCGCGGTGCGGGACGACACCTTGAAAAACGAGCCGGCATTGGTGGAGCGCTTCATGCGCGCGTCTATGATGGGATTCATCCACTCGCGCGACCATCGCGCTGGCGCGATCGGCGTGTTGGCGAAAAGTTTGAAAATCGACGAAGCGATCGCCGCCAAGGTTTACGATTCGTCGCGTCCGACCATGACTGCGGACGGTACGATCAATGACGATGCGCAAAGGAAAATGGCTGCCTTCGTCGCCAAATCTTCCGGCCTCAAAGAAGTGGTCGCGGCCGACAAGGTGTTCGATTTTTCCGTCGTGCGCAAAGCCAACGCGGCGCTGCTCGCCAAGGGCTGGCAGCCGTGACGGCTAATTGACAGGCGCGCTCGAACGGCACTAAAGTCTTCTGCGAGAGATCACCATGCAACTGACACTGGCCTATCACCCGGTAACTTCGATTCGCTTCGGCGCTAAATTGGCGTTGGACGGCGCCGCGCTGACGGTTGACCAAGAGGAGCTGCGCGCCCTGGTCCTCGAAGACCCGCTCATTGAAGCGGTCGACTTCGTCATCGCCGCACCCGGCGACAGCCTGCGCGCCGGGCCGATCTTCGACATCGTCGAGCCGCGCGCCAAAGCGCCGGGCGGCAGTCCGGACTGGCCAGGCATTCTCGGCGCGCCGCAGACCGCCGGCAGCGGCACCACCCATGTGCTTCGCGGCGCGACGGTCACCGCGGTGCGCGAAGATTCCTCCGGCGATTCGCGCGGCGCGACTGGTTATATATTGGAAATGAGCGGCGCGCCGGCGGCCGGTTCGCCCTACGGCAAGCTCTGCCATCTGATCGTCGTGCCCCATTCGCAACCGAACATCGCCGCGGCGGCGCGCCAGCGTGCTTACCGCTTGGCGCAGCTGAAAATCGCCGTGCGCCTGGCCCAAGCGGCATTCTCGGTTGCGGTGGCGAGTTCCGAAGTGTTCGACAACTCTGACGCCGAGGCGCGGCCCGGACTGCCGCGCATCGCCTACATCGGTCAAATCTTTTCGCGCCAGCGCAAACCGCAGGCCGACGAGCATATTCTCTACGGCGCCGACACCGATGGCATGCTGCCGACGCTGCTCCATCCCAACGAGTGGTTGGACGGCGCACTGGTGCCGTCCTATCATGCGTCGATCGGCGGCGCGGAGACTTATTTCTATCAAAATCATCCGGTGACGCTAGAACTTTATCGGCGTCATCGAGCGGGCGAGATCAACTTCGTCGGTTCGGTGGCGACCATCGCGTCGGCGAATAATTTCGACCGCGAGCGCAACACCCGCTTCGCCGCCCATTTGGCCAAGTGGGCGCTGCGCGCCGATGGCGCGGTGCTGACCAAGTTCGGCGGCGGCGTGCCGCATACCGATCTATCCGAGACCGCGCGCTTGCTCGAAACCATGGGCGTTAAAACCGCCGTGCAAGTGACCGACGCGGCGCGCGATCACAAGGTCGAGTCGGCGCTCTTGTTCAATTTTCCCGAAGTCGACGCCATCGTTTGCATCGGCGGCAACGACACCCAGTGGAAGCTGCCGCAGGTCGAGCGTGTCATCGCCGCCAACAGCGGCTTGGCGGAAATCCTCGCCGGCCCGTTGGACATCGAATCCCATAACGTCATCGGCGTCGCCAATCAGCAGGGCGCGTCGCGCTTGCGGTCTGTCGTTTATTAAGAAGGCGTGAGGCATGAGGCGCGAGGCTTGAGTAAATCTGGAATCCCAACTCGTGCCTCACGCCTCGTGCCTCACGCCTATTATTAAAGGAGTTGCCATGCGAGTCGTACATTACTTGAATCAATTTTTCGGCGGCCTTGGCGGCGAAGAACATGCCGGTAGCGGGCTCGAAGCGCGCGACGGCGCGGTGGGGCCGGGAAAGTTGCTGGAGCAGCTGCTCGGCGCGGACTGCCAAGTGGTGACGACGTTGGTGTGCGGTGACAACTACGCCGTGGAAAATCAGGAAGCGGTCACCGCGGCGGTGTTGGAGAAAGTTCGCGCTGCGCAGGCCGATCTGTTCGTCGCTGGACCCTGTTTCATGGCCGGGCGTTATGGCATGGCGGCGGGCGCGCTCTGCGCCGCGGTGCAAAGTAAATTAAATATTCCCGCGGTCACTGCCATGGCGGGAGAAAATCCTGGCGCCGATCTCTATCGCGAGTTTCTCTATATCGTCGATTCCGGTGACAATGGCGCCAAGATGCGCGAAGTGTTGGCGCGTATGGCGGACTTGGCGCAGAAACTTTTGCGCCATGAGACGATCGGCAGCCCCAAGGACGAAGGCTACCTCAGCCGTGGTTTGATTCGTGACGAGTTTGTCGAGCGCACGTCCGGCCAGCGGCTTGTGGACATGATCGTCAGGAAAGTCACAGGCGAAGCTTTCGACACTGAGATGCGGCCGACCCAGTTTGCCCCGGTGCCCAAGCCGGCAGCGATCGCCGATCTGACCAAAGCTAAGTTCTTACTGGTCACCGACGGCGGCTTGGTGCCGGTGGGCAATCCGGACAAGATTCAAGGCTCGGCGGCGACCCGCTGGGGCGTTTACAGCATTAAAAATTGCCAGGGTTTGGATGGCAAGGATTACGAGATTTCCCATGGCGGCTACGATCCGCAGTTCGTGCGCCAAGATCCTGACCGGCTGGTGCCGCTCGACGTCATGCGCGATCTCGAGCGCGAAGGCGTCATCGGCTCGCTGCACAACGAATTTATTTCCACGTCCGGGCTGTCCAATCCGTTGTCCAACACCCGGCGCATGGGACGCGAGATGGCGGCCAAGGCCAAGGAGCTGGGCATCGACGCGATCATCCTGACATCCACTTGAGGGACCAGCACTCGCAGCGGCGCTGCGATCACGACGGAGTTGGAAAAAGCTGGCATCCCGACGGTGCAAATCACCGCGGCGCTACCGGTGGCGAAAATGGTCGGCGCCAACCGGCTGGTGTTGGGCAACGGCATCGTCCACGTCGTCGGCGATGCCAAGGTCTCGGCCGAGGACGAGAAAAAAGTCCGCCGCCGCCTGGTCGAACAGGCGCTGGCCGCCATGCAAAAGTAAGCACCCTAAGAATCCCACCGATTCCATCGCTTGTGGTTCCGGCTAGCGCTCCCGGTCGCGGTTCGGCACAATGCCGGCTATTGATCCCTGATGGCTTTGTTATAAAACTTGGGCGGGCGGGCCGCGATGATCGCGCGGCTAGGCTGAAAACTCAGCGAATTAAGTTACGATCGCGCGCGGGGTTTGCACCGCGCCAACGCTTGCAATGGCGCAAAGTGGATGCTCGGCGTTCTTTGGTAAACCGATTTATCGATGCCCGAAGCATACTGCGGGTTTTAGTGCATTAAGCTATCTGTCATGAACCGAAGAATCCTTGGACCGACGGTCATCGTCACCCTGGCGAGTCTGCTGCTGTTGCAGCAGTGGGTTTTCGCCGACAGCAGCTGGAGCGTATTGGCGATCCTGATGCGCGTGGTGTCGACCCTGGTCACCATCGTGACGCCGCCGGAACCGGTGACGAAGTTTTTTGCCGAGCACCTAGCGCTGCCGGCCCTGGTGCTCGGCGCGATTATTTTGGTGTTGTGGGTGCTCGTCGTCGTCGCTAAGCGGGCAATGCGTCAAGCGACCCCGGATGTGGCCGCGCCGATGTGGGCGCTGCCCAGCGGTGGCGAGTCCACTATGGCAACCGAGTCGCCGTTCTCGCCGGAGCCCTCGTGGTCGTTGCAATCCTTTCGCTTCAACTGCCTGCGTAGCAAGCTGATCCTATCCTTCGTCGCGATCGGTGCTTTCATCGCCATCGCAGCATGCTCGATCACCTACAGTTATTTGCATCGGGCACTGGTGCGCGCTGGCACGGAGCGGGCCGCGATCATGGCGCTAGCCGTGAATACCACCGCGAGCGCCCATGTCAGTGGCCGGCGCTTCAAAGAATTGCGCGACGACTTGGCCAGAGCCGCTTCTCGGCCCGCGGTCGCCTATGCCTACGTTGAAGATGACGGCGGTAAATTGATTGAATACGCCCCGGCGGACCTACCCAGCCAATTGGTCAACCGGCCGGGGCTGGAGCCGCAGCAGGCGGTGGCCGCCAATCCGGCGCGCTATCGCAATGAAATGGTCATCGACCATGCCCAACGTAGTGCGGTCGCGCCGCGATCGGTGGCCCATGTCGGCGTCTGGCAGGATTCGGTGGTCGCCCAGACCTGGGCTTTGTTGGGTCCCATCCTATTGGTGATCTTCGTTATTGTACTCGGCGCGGCCGGCCTGTTTGTTTACCTGATCCATGATTTGCATCGGCACATGCTTTCCTTGGTGGAGCAGGCGGCGCGTATCAGCAAGGGCGAATTTACCGTTCCACTGGTGACGACTCGGGCCGACGAACTCGGCGATCTTGCCCGCTCCGTGGAGCGCATGCGCTCGAGCCTACGGGCCGTGCTCAGCCGGGTCGGCAGTGAGCCGCCGGTGACTCAATCGCGGCGTGGGCAGGCCTGAAGCCCTGCGGTCTTTGCGGCTGCACCCGGGACGTCAACCGGTGACGCGCCGCCCCAATGAGGTTTGTAATCCGTCGCTGAATTTGCCAAGAGTTGGGTGCTAGCGAACGGCGCGCGGTGGTTCTATGGCAAGTCCATTCACAGTAATTGTTGTAGCAAAGTGAATCTGTCAGGGTCTAACGGCAACGTGAATATGTCAGGGTGGAAGGATGACAACCCTGACGATGAGAGACGAGAAACGACTAGACATCATACAACGATCGTTACGTAATGAGCTGACGATGGTGGAAGCCGC